>CALVCY010000034.1 GCA_944326175.1 uncultured Erysipelotrichaceae bacterium | reverse complement strand
AATTAAGGAAGGGGGACGTTATGTCAAAACAAGGTTTACAAAATCAGAAGAATCTCCCTTTGAAGAAAAAGGTACGTGAGTTCTTCTGGGGCGCCTGGTTCATGCAGGCCAACTGGAACTATGAACGTCAGATGAATACCGCGTTCATGTATGGGATGAGCAATACCATCGATCGGATCTACGACGATCCAAGCGAAGACGAAAAGCGCAAAGCCGCGTATCGCCGTTCTCTTGAATTCTTCAACATCACCCCACAGTTTGGTGCATTCACATTGGGGCTAGCTGCCGCCATGGAAGAAGAATATGCCGAACATCCGGACACATTTGATCCAAAGATGATCGGTGCCGTCAAGACAGCATTGATGGGACCACTCTCTGGTATCGGTGACTCCTTATTCCAGGGGACGATCCGTGTCATCGCCATGAGTATCGGTATTTCCTTGGCTCAACAAGGTTCGATCTTGGGCCCGATCATTGCCATGATCATTTCCATCGCTACATCCGCACCGATCACCTGGTATGCCGGAAAGATCGGTTATGTCAAAGGGCAGGAATTCTTGGAACAGTTAACCAAGAGCAACATCATGGACAAACTGATGTATGCCTGTTCTGTGGCAGGGTTGATGGTCATTGGTGCCATGGTCGCATCATTGGTCAATATCACCACCCCATTGGCCATGGGTGAAGCGTTGCAAGTCCAATCGGTCTTGGATTCGATTTTACCCAAGATGATCCCATTGGCTTTGACCGGGATCATGTTCTGGATCGCGAAGAAAGGTGTCAAACCGATGGTGGTCATCGTTTGTTGCTTCATTATCGGTTTGGTACTCAATTACTTCGGTATCTTAGCCGTGTAATGGTTTAACCATCGTATTTATTGATCCAATCAATCAAACAAAACATAAAAAAGTAGAAAGAAGGAGGTATGTATGTTTGATGTAAAACAGATGATCGATGAGATCGTCGCCAAGAAGGAAGTCACCAATCTTGCGTTTGCCGGATGCGGCGGATCACTGGCGTGCTTCTACCACCCGTTCTATTATGTCCAGCGGGAAAGTGACAAGTTGACGACCAACTATGTCACGGCCAATGAATTCGTGCATGATACACCCAAAACAGTGGGTGAACACTCCATCGTGGTAGTGGCCAGCCGTCGTGGCAATACCGCAGAAACCGTGGAAGCAGCACGTGTAGCGAAAGCCAAAGGTGCGACCACTGTTGGTTTAGCCCATGAACATGATACGGAATTGGAAAGTGTCGTGGATTATACCATCCATTTCCGTGATGGTGAAGGTGTACCATTTACGGAAAGCAAAGGTGCATATGCCTTGATGATCGCAGTGGAGCTGGTCAACCATACCGATCACAATGCCAACTATGAAAAAATGGTCGAAGCCATGAAAAAGATGGATGAGATCGTTCCGGCTGCAAAGAAAGCGATCGTTCCGGAAGCCATCAAATTCTCCATCGATTATAAAGATGATAAGGTGATCTACACCATGGGTAGTGGGACTGCTTGGGGTGCTGCTCAACAGCAGACCATCTGCATCTTTATGGAAATGCAATGGATCAATTCCAGTGTCATCCATACGGGTGAATTCTTCCATGGTCCGTTTGAAATCACGGATCCGGATACCGCTTATCTGCTGTTAAAGAGCACCGGCAAGACCAAGGAAGTCGATGAACGTGCCATCCGTTTCATCTCGGCCTATAATCATCACTTGACAGTGATCGATGGCAGCAAGTATGGTATGGACCAGTTGGGAGATGTGAGTGAATACTTCGATGGTTTGTTCTATACAGCGATGCTGGATGTTTACAATGATCTATTGGCCGCAATGCGGAATCATCCGTTAAGCAAACGTAAATACATGTGGAAATACAACTATTAATATTGGTTTGAACCACAGTCAAACGTGATTCAAGGCAGGTTCAATCCCAGATTGAACCTGCCTTGTTTATTTTGTGAAAGTAAAAGGGAGGAATACGTATGGTCAAGACCATGTTGGATTATATCGATGAAAGTGAAAGTGCGATCTTACATATCATTCATAATGCAGATCAATTATTTCAAGGATTCGTCAACCATTTCATCAATACGGATATCCATATGATTTATCTGGTGGGTTCTGGAACCAGTTACAATGCATTGATGGCGATGCGTCAAGGGATCGAAACATTGATGCAGGTTCCGGTTACCACCGTTTATCCTGAATGGTTGATCGATACCTATACCTTGGTCAAACCAGGGGATATGGTGGTCGGATTAAGTCATGGTGGACAGAGTCGTAGCACCATCGAAGCCTTGGATTATGCGAAAGCCAAGGGTGCGTATACGGTTGCTGTTAGCGGATTTATGGATGCCCCAGTCATTGCACATGGGGATATCGGTGTATATATGGCCTCTGGTGAAGAAACCGTTGGTGCCAAGACCAAGGGATTTTTTGGTTCGATGGTAACAGTGTTGCTCATGTTTGCGTATTTATCGAAAGCCAAAGGATTGATCGATGGTTCGACCATGGATCAATTGATCCAACGTATTCAAAATGCTAGCCGTCATATTGGTGTGAATAAAAACCATACCTTATCGTGGTTAACATCTTCTTTAAATCAATTGACACCGTATCGTCGTATCATCGTGGTCGGATATGATGGCAATATCGGTGCATTAATGGAAGGGACATTAAAGTTAGTCGAAGGGTGTCGCTACAGTGTGATCGGATATGACCAAGAAGAGTTCATGCATGGTATTTATCACAGTATCGATAAGAATACATTGATGATCTTTTTGGCATCAGCTGGACGGGGATTTAAAAGAGCGATCGATCTATGCAACTATATCCATCAAAAACATGACAATCCATCCATTGTGATCACGTCATCGTCATCCATTGAAGTTAATGGGATGGTTTTGACCATCGATAGTGATGAAGATCCATGGTTCAAATCATTCGAGTATGTGGTTGCTTTACAGGTGATCGCCCATGAATTATCCAAAGCGATCGGCATCGATGCAAATACTTCATCCGATCCGAAATTCCATGCTACCATGGGGTCATATGTGGGAAAGAATTAGGAAAACCTATTTTGGATCGTGGACATTCAATAAACATGTGTTATTGGTGGCCATACCGTTTGCATTGCAACAACTCTTAGTTTCCTGTATGGGCATCATCGATTCCATAATGGTAGCGTGGATCGGTGAAGTTTCTGCTGTTGGTACGGCTGCACAGATCGAAACATTATGTTCATCGGTTGCTTTTGGTGCTATCAGCGGTACGGGAATCTATGCAGCGCAATACTACGGGGCAAAAAAGAACTTACAGTTGAAGCAAACGTTCGGTTTATCGATCGCGTTAGCGATCGGGAATGGGTTGTTGTGGTTGTTGATCGCGCAATTGGGTGGTCCAACCATCATGAACTTCTATTTGTCCGATCCAAGTGTCGTTCAAAGTGGGTGGGCGTATTTAAGAGTCGTTTGTTTTTCATATGTTTTTAATTCGATCGCTTTTTGCTTTTCCTATTTGTTTCGATGCATGCAAAAACCGAAAGTGCCATTGGTGATCGGAATCATTGCCATGTTGACCAATTGCTTTTTCAATTATGTTTTGATTTTTGGAGTCGGTCCATTTCCACAATTGGGGGTGGTCGGTGCCGCTTGCGGCACCGTGATCGCACAGGTGGTTTCCGTTTTGTGTTATGTGGTTTATTCCATTTATACACATCAGCCATTTATTGGAAAATTCAATGAGATGTTTGGTTTGACCATCGACTTCTGTAAGCCGATATTTCGAAGGATCTATCCATTGATTTTTAATGAATTGATGTTCGGTTTGGGGACCACGTTGTTTGTCAAAGCATTTGGTGCGTTGGGTACGCAAAGTATGGACGCCTATTACGTCGGGGCCAAGATCTATGATTTATTCAATGCAGCTGTGGTTGGAGTATCCAGTGCAACGGCAGCGATATTGGGCGCGGCTTTAGGTGCCAATGAAATCGAAAAAGCAAAAAAAGAAGCCGATTATTTTATTGGTCTAGCTTTTATGATGGCGGTTGGTACGACCATATTCATTGTCGCGACATCACCATTATTGGTCGCTTGTTTTGGTTTAAGTGATCCATTGGTGCATACATTGGCGACTCAAATCGTATTAGTATTTGCAATCAAGATCGCGTTGCGACTGTTTATCGTGATCGTCTTCTCGGCATTAAGAGCCGGTGGGGATTCGAAAGTTTTGACTGTATTGGATTCAGGCATCATGTGGTGTGTGGGTTTGCCCAGTGCATTCCTTGCTGTGTGGTGTGGTTTGACCAATATCGTATTGGTTTTCTTAGTGACACAGATTGAACAGATCGTGCGTGTATTTGTCGGCATGAAACGGTTCAATTCCAAAAAATGGGTGGTCAATCTGACCACTGGAGCATAGTTATGGGGTGTATTGAACGATATAAAAATGGATTACCTGGGAAATACCGGATCGAGATCCCGGTAGGGAATTATGATGAAACCATCAAATGTATTTTGATCAAAGGTGAAATGGATGGACCATGGATCTTAGTGGATGCTGGGGTACATAGTGCGGAATACAATGGGATCAAAGCAGTGATGGAATTAAGTCAGTTGTTGGATCAACACACGGTCCATGGTGGGATCATTTTGATTCCGTTGATCAATGAAAATGGATTCAAACATCGCGCCGGGAGCAATGTCTTTTCCGATGGGAAAAACCTGAATCGGGTTTTCCCCGGCAAAGAATTTGGCTCCCTGGCGGATGTGATGGCGTATACCATCAGTACACAGATATTACCCTATGTGGATTATGTGGTGGATATCCACAGTGGCGACGCGTATGAGCAATTGACACCGTTTGCGTTTGTATTGGGAGGTTGCAACCAACAGGTCAATGATGGTTCGACCATGTTGAGTCAATGGATCGATGTAAAGTATTTGGCTAAATCGATGCTGACCAGTGGTGGTTTGTACAATAGTGCCGGTGCGTTGGGTATCCCTTCGATTTTGATCGAACGGGGCGGCATGAACGATTGGAACGATACATGGGTGAACCAAGACAAAATGGATGTGATCAATATATTGAAAGGACTCCATATTCTAGATGGAAAAGCCATGAAATATGATCATACATTATTTGATCAGGTCGAATATGTCCGCTCGCCAAAGTCTGGATTGTGGTTAACCAATGTATCCGCTGGTCAAACCATTGTCAAAGATCAATTATTGGGTACGATCACCAATCCCTATGGTGATCCATTATCTAATATCATCGCCAAAGCGGATGGTGTGGTCCTTTATCAAACCCATTCCCTTAATGCCATTGAGAAAGGCGCATTGATCGCGTATGGTATCCACCATGAGTAAAAAGCAAATCAAATTGATCATTTTCGATGTTGACGGCTTGATGCTGGATACCGAAAGCGTTTGGAAAAAAGCCTGGACAACCATTGGATTTAAAGCTGGACTCGGCGATATCGGGGATTCCATATTTTTGAAGTTAGTCGGCATCAGTGGTAAAGCCGTAGAAGATGTCGTATATCGCGAGATCCCGGATCCCAAAACCGCCACGTATGTGATGGAGCAATCCAGAGCACTTGGCATGGAGTTATTGAAAAGCGAACTGTATCCAAAGCCGGGTGTTGTTGAATTTTTGAATCACCTTGACCATTGTCCAATCAAAGTGGCTGTGGCGACAACGACTGCACGCGAAGCCACAGATGAGCGATTGAACCGATTGGATTTGATGCGTCATTTTGATTGTGTTGTCTGTGGTGATGAAGTGAAAAATAGAAAGCCTGATCCAGAAATCTATTTGACAGTATTAAAACATATGATGGTCAAACCAGAGCAAGCGTTGGTTCTGGAAGATAGTATCGTCGGTGTACAGGCAGCCAGCAATGCAGGGATCGATGTCATCCAGATCCCAGATCTCATCCCAGCCAATGATTTAACCAAATCATTGGTGGTCAGTGTCTGTGATTCCATGGATCAAGCAAGAGTGTATATCGATACACATTATCAAATGGTCTGACCATTTTTATAGAAACATGTTAGAATGAAATGGACGCAGGTATAGTTCATCGGTAGAACATGGCCTTCCCAAGGCTAGGAGGTGGGTTCGATTCCCATTACCTGCTCCATTCAATGTACTTTGACTTATGGTTCAACCATAAGTTTTTTTGTTTTGGATCGTAACCTTTGATATTGACCAATATGAGTCTGATGTGATGTTTTGCATATGTGGTCTCATTCGTTATGGTATTATCTTCAGGTCGGTCGCAATTCCCCGACATTAAACAAAACAAGGAGATTTAACAAATGAATGTAAAACGAATGGCTGCAATCGGTATGATCGCAGCATTGTATGCCGGTTTGACACTGGTACTTGCTCCGATTTCCTATGGACCGATCCAGGTACGGATCTCGGAGATGTTGACCATGTTGCCGCTTTTTTATTCCCCTGCTGTATGGGGAGTTACACTGGGATGCTTTATTTCCAATTTGGTCGGAGTGTTTTTAGGGATCAACCTGTTGGGTGTCTATGATATTTTCATCGGCACTGCAGCGACATTGATCGCTGCGTTGATCACGGTGCGCTTCAAGGATATCAAAATCCATAATATTCCATGGATATCCATCGCGGCACCGATCATCATGAATGGTTTGTTTGTTGGCTTAGAGCTGGCATATGTATTGATGCCGGATACATTGTTGCAAGGTTTTGTCATCAATGCATTCCAAGTCGCACTTGGTGAAGCCATCGCTGTGATCGTACTGTATCCATTGGTCAAGATCATGGCTAAACGGATACCGTTTGAACAATATTGATCCATATTTTGGAATTGCATCAAACACTGGTTTACCCAGTGTTTTTTTAATCTATCCGTATAGAATTGAATTGCTTATGATTCAAATCAAACGTATTGATACATATAGCGATGATCGTTTTAGTCAGGAAGCCCTCTATCAGCATGGTTGTTTTCTGATTGATGACTTACCGTTTGAAATCAAAATCGTATCGAGCAAGGAAGCCATCGTCTAAGGAAAGGAAAAGTCTTTATATTCTGAATTGATTGATGAGTTTCGGTTTTACCAAACTCGCCGTAAAGCCCCTTGCTTTAGCAATGGGGATATAAGGCGATTTTCAAAGTTATTCAATAAATTGCTCTTATAACATTCCAATATATTGATATTCATTATATAATATTGGCATGAAATACAAATCAAATCATAATGTTGTCTATTCCTGTAAATACCATGTAGTGTGGTGCCCTAAGTATCGCCGTTCTGTTTTGATAAATGGAGTTGATGTTCGCTTAAAGGAACTGATTATCGAAACTTGTAAACTACATAACGTCGAACTAATTGAAATGGAAGTCATGCCAGATCATGTCCATTTGCTTATGGAAGTTGATCCCCAGTTCGGAATACATAAAGCAGTTAAACGAATTAAAGGATACTCATCTAAAGTGCTGAGATCAG
>CALVCY010000033.1 GCA_944326175.1 uncultured Erysipelotrichaceae bacterium | reverse complement strand
AATCGAAATGCATTGCCCAGCTTATTGCATCCATTGGGTACGGATAAGTTTGGACGCGATATCCTCGTACGGATCTGCTCGGGCATGCGTATGACATTGGTGATCGGATTTGCCAGTGCATTGATCAATTTATTCATCGGCGTCATTTATGGCGGTGTGGCCGGATATTTTGGCGGTAAAGTCGATATGGTGATGATGCGGGCGGTGGATATCATCTATTCTGTTCCATCGCTGTTATATACGATTTTGATCTTATTGGTCCTTGGTAACAACATGTTTTCCATGATGATCGCCATTTCTGTGACTTCTTGGGTATCGATGGCCAGACAGGTTCGCGCTCAGGTCATGAGTTTGAAAGAAATGGAATTCTCATTGGCAGCGAAAGTCATCGGATGCAGTGACATGCGGATCTTGCTGCGTCATCTGGTCATTAACGCTTTGGGTCCGATCATTGTCTGTTTGACGATGATGGTACCATCCGCTATCTTTACTGAAAGTTCATTGAGCTTTATCGGTATCGGTATATCTGCACCACAATGTTCATTGGGAACACTGGCCAATGAAGCCCGGCAATTGATCTATACCCAGCCGTTACAGGTGGTCTGGCCCATATTAGCGATTGGTTTGACCACATTATCCCTGAATTTCATCGGTGACGGTGTCGGTGAGGCCTTGGAGCCCAAACGCTAAAGGAGTTTGAACATGGCATTATTGAAAGTAGAAAATCTTGTCACCGATTTTAAAACCGACCAAGGCATCGTCCATGCGGTGCGGGATGTCAGTTTTGAAGTCAATCCCGGTGAAGTATTGGGTATTGTCGGAGAAAGCGGGTCCGGTAAAAGCCAGACGATGTTTTCCATCATGGGTTTACTGGCGGATAACGCATTGCCGGTACAGGGGAAGATCACCTTTGACGGGGCAGATATTTCTCCGGTATCGTTTAAAACCAAAAAGGAATACAACAAAGCCATGCAGGCCATCCGTGGCAATACCATGGCGATGATCTTCCAAGATCCCATGACATTTCTTAATCCGGTGTTAAAGATCGAAACCCAATTGATCGAGCCGATCATGAACCACAAAAAAGTGTCCCATAAGCAAGCGTATGATATGGCAATCGATCTGATGAAAAAAGTCGGGATCCCATCACCGGAAAAACGCATCAAGCAGTATCCATTCGAATTTTCCGGTGGGATGCGCCAACGTATCGTCATTGCTATTGCCTTGGCGTGTCAACCCAAGTTGGTCATTGCGGATGAACCCACCACAGCATTGGATGTGACCATCCAAGCTCAGGTATTGGAATTGATCCAATCGTTAAAAGAAAACAGTGATTCCGCCATCATCATGATCACCCATGATCTGGGTGTGGTGGCCAAACTGTGCGATCGTGTGGCCATCATGTATGGTGGCAAACTCTGTGAGATCGGTACCGATAATCAGATCTTCTATGATCCCATCCATCCATATACCAAAGGCTTGTTGGGTTGTATCACCAATCCGGATGCCGATGATGATGCACCATTGGAACCGATCCCCGGTACACCTCCGGATCTGTTGAACCCACCTGTGGGTTGTCCATATCTGGCCCGGTGTGAAAGTGGTATGGCCATCTGCAGCAAACAATTCCCACCAGTATCAACCATTGATGCTACCCATCAATGTGCCTGTTGGTTATTGCACAAGGAAGGGGTGAAGTAAGATGAGCGAAGTCAAACCCATTTTATCCATTCAAAATTTAAGAACATGGTTTGATGTCACCAAAGGATTATTTGCCCCCAAACAAATCGTCAAAGCTGTGGATGATGTATCCTTCGATGTTTATCCCAATGAAACCTTTGGTTTAGTTGGTGAATCGGGTTGTGGCAAAAGTACCCTTGGTCGTACCATCGTCAAACTGTATGAACCCCATGATGGCAAGATCATCTTTGATGGTCAAGACATTTCCAAACTCAAAGGGGATGCATTGAAGCAATATCGCAAGGATATGCAGATGATCTTCCAAGATCCTTATGCCTCCTTGAATCCCCGCATGACGGTTGGTGAGATCATCAAAGAACCGATGAAGATCCACACCATTTACAAAACGGATGCCGAAATGGAAAAACGCGTCCATGAATTATTGGATATCGTTTCGTTAAAACCCGATCACATCCGCCGCTATCCAGCCGAATTTTCCGGCGGACAGCGTCAGCGCATCGGCATCGCCCGTGCATTGGCCGTCAATCCCAAATTCATTGTCTGTGATGAACCGATTTCAGCTTTGGATGTTTCCATCCAGGCGCAGGTCATCAATTTGCTGGATGATATCAAAAAACGCCTTGGTATCTCCTATATCTTCATTGCCCATGATTTGGGCATGGTCAAACACATCTCCGATCGCATCGGGGTGATGTATTTAGGCCACTTAGTGGAGATGGGACCCAGCGATGAAGTGTATCATCGCCCCTTGCATCCCTACACCCAGGCGTTACTCTCTGCGATCCCCATTCCCGATCCCAAAACCGCAAAGTTAAAACAACGGATCGTGCTGGAAGGGGAGATCCCCACTCCGATCAATCCACCGAAAGGCTGTCCGTTTGCATCTCGTTGCCCTCGCGCAACCGAGCGTTGCAAAGTGGAAAATCCCAAGCCGGTCACGCTGGGAAGCCGGACGGTGTCCTGTTTCATCTACGAAAAATAAGGGAGGAAGAAAGATGAAAAAGTTAGTCTCTGGCGCTTTAGCGCTGATGATGGCCTTCTCATTGGCTGCCTGTGGTGGCGGCGGTG
>CALVCY010000032.1 GCA_944326175.1 uncultured Erysipelotrichaceae bacterium | reverse complement strand
GTCCTTTATCTAGATGACCAAGGCAATTTAGCCGCCGGATCACGGAAACGAGTATTGACATTGATCGATGACAACGCCGGCTTTGCCGCCCACGCACAACACGAAGATGGCGTCAAAGCATATCTTGCCAGGCATCCGCATTATTATGTATATGGGGAGTGGCTGATCAAAAACCAGATCAACTGGTATCAAGCGGATGCCTGGCGTAAATTCTATATCTTTGATGTGTATGACGATAATCAACAACGCTACCTCAAACCGGAAGAATACGAGCAGGAATTACGGGATCTTGGAGCAACGGTGATTCCACAAATGGCGGTATTGACCAATCCGACCATGGAACAGCTGGAGGAATTGTTCAAAACCAACAAATATTTGATTGATGAACACGTGGGCCAGATCGGTGACTGGTAATGCATGATATTGTGAATATCGACTTCATCATAATAGTGATAGCCATTGGGATCATGTTTGGTTACCAAAACTTATGCTTGTTCCAGATGGCGGATGGTTGTAGCTGGAATCCCCAATAACGTTGATAACAGTCCAATACGATACTTTGCCATGGTGGTTCAACCATAGCAAAATACATTGATCTACACAATCAATATTCCACATATGAACCATTATTCATGGGATAATAATGGCATGTTTTCTTACCCTGATTGGTTTGATACCCATCCATTGAAAGATACATTGATCAAACGTTACAAACGCAAAGCAACGTTTATCATCAGTAAAGATGATCCTTTGGTTCAACCATTATTTCAGATGATCGATGCCATGGATAAACCTCATGCGATGAAAATGGGATTGATACTTGTGCAATCCACGATTGATGATGTATTTATCCATACACCCTATCTTGAACCAATTCAATTTGGTTTGACCATGGGTCAAAAATGGTTAACCCACGATATCACCATGACCATCATGCGTCCGATTATCCTGCATATTCATGGTTTGACCAAACAATGCGCTGATCCATTCCTTAACCGGCATATCCATGCTGTTGGACAGGCATTGAGTACTCTGCATTGCCAAGATCATCTGAAAGGATGGTATTTATATTCTTTTTCCGCATGGTTTTACCACGACCCATATCATTTTCATCCTTTGAAATGGATCGAGCAGCACATGGATCAAATCAAAGCTAATCAAGCCACCATACAAACCACCAGCGTTAAAACAATTGATCAAACAAAAAGAATCGATCTATAGCCGATCGATTCTTTTGTTTGATTTTTACTTGTTTTTCAACAAATCGCGGATCTCTGTCAATAAGACCACATCTTCGCTGGGTGCCGGGGCCGGAGCGGGTTCAGCTTTCTTCTTGATCAGTTTATTCATGGCTTTGACCAAACTGAACAAGCACAAGGCTACGATCAAGAAGCTGATCACCGCATTGATGAAACTGCCGACCATCACATTGGCTGTACCGACAGTGATCACCATATTACTGAAATCCCATCCGCCGGTGATCACACCAATCAACGGTGTGAAGATGTCATTGACCAACGAATTGACAATCGATGTGAATGCACCACCGATGATGACACCAATGGCCATATCCACGACATTGCCTTTTAATGCAAATGTCTTGAACTCTTCCATAAATTTTTTCATTTTGACTACTCCATCTTTCTTCTAATTAGCCTTTATATTTTACCATGCATTATGCAGGTAATGTGAACTGACGTGTATTGCGTGATTCTTATGATATGTCGAAAATAATCAGAACATAATAACGATCGCGATCCATACAAAATTTAACCATAGAATATTGAGTACGATAATAACCCGTCAAATCCTGCCAGATCATTTTCATTGTCTGCCTTGATCAAACTACTTGGATAAATTCCGCTAGAATAGATTTATCAAAAGGAAATCAACGTATGAAACCAAAAGCCGTGATATTTGATATGGATGGATTATTAGTGGATACGGAAATTATCTCCTGGAAGATCTATCAGCAGTTGCTTCAGCCACTTGGACATGATTTTACCAAAGCACAATACTCCAAGGACTATTCTGGAAATACGGAAATCAAAAATGTGACTCGACTGATCCAGACATATCAATTGCCCTGGAGTGTTGAAGAAGGTTTGACGATGGTCAAAACCACTGAGCAAGTGTTACTTGAACGAGGTGTCGATTTAAAGTTCGGCGTATATCCATTATTGACTCATTTAAAAACGCTGGGTTATCCGATGGCCGTTGCGTCCTCCTCCACACGAAAAAGAGCCGAAAAGATCTTAACTGATCATCACTTTTTGGACTTCTTTTCTGCCACCGTTTTTGCGGAAGACATCACCCATAGCAAACCACATCCTGAGATATTCTTGAAAGCCTGTGATGCATTGATGGTCCAACCAGGTGATGCAGTTGTTTTCGAAGACAGTGAAAACGGGATCAAAGCAGCATGCAATGCAGGGATCCCGGTGATCTGCATTCCAGATATGAAAGAACCTTCTTCAAAATGGCTTGCACAATGCCATGGAGTGTATGATCGACTCGATCAATGCATCCCATTGTTCGAATCCAACTTATTATCGATATAATGGTTTCATAACTAATAAAAAGCGAGGACACCCATGTTAACCGTTACATCCACACCCCATCTGACAGGAATTACAATTGAAGGCAATGAAGACGAATTGCGTTCGCTTTATGATGCCGTTTGGGTATTGGTCGGACCCATTGAGATCCAAACCCCATCCCAGAATGCGCATAATGAACGTCTTCTGGCACTGTGCTATGACCTGCGCCATGCACAAATCGATTCTACACCAAAGTTGAAACATACCCGCATCTTGTGGCCAGAGGCCATGTTCGAAGTAATGATGCTGAATTACCTGATTGAAAGGAATATCAACAATTTCTGGGGAATCAACGAGCGGCTAGTACCACAACGTCATCCCGAGCTGATCGAAACATACAATCAAGAACGCAAAAAACTGTACAGCAGCATCGCCATCGTTCGCTACTTTCAATACATGGTGCTTTCCGTCTTTCATCAAACGGTTGGCGAAAAACGATTCAAGACGATGCCAGGCGATGATCAAGCCATGCTCAATCTGGAAAAGATGTGTCCGGTTTATTTTATTTTTCTTCCTTTTATCGATCAATTGAATCTGGATTATCTTAATTGGGACCCCAAAAAAAGACCCTCCTATCTGGTGAATGTCATTCGCAAACTGATCAATCATGATCATTATGAAAGCAAAAAACTGCAATATGATCTAAATCAGGACATGAAAGCGAGTCAAGTGCAACATCTGTCAGATCTGGATTATTACTTCCCTTATCCACAAGATATCGAATGGTAACACCACATGAAAACGGAAGCTTTCGCTTCCGTTTTCATACTATGGGTTGAACCATTATTCCAATTCAAGACCACCGGTATACAACTGGTAATACTTGCCATGTTGGGCGATCAATTGATCATGATTGCCACGTTCGATGATATGACCATTTTCCATGACCATGATCACATCACTGTTCTGTACCGTACTTAGACGGTGGGCAATGACGAATGTGGTTCGACCATTCATCAATGCATCCATACCATTTTGCACCAATCGTTCCGTACGGGTATCGATACTGGACGTTGCTTCATCCAGGATCATTACCGGTGGATTAGCCACCGCCGCACGAGCAATAGAGATCAATTGTTTTTGTCCCTGGGACAAACTGGATCCGTTACCATCGATGATCGTGTTATAACCATGCGGTAACCGACAGATGAAATCATGCGCATTGGCCAGTTTGGCTGCCGCGATGCATTCGGCATCGCTTGCATCCAGTTTGCCATAGCGGATGTTATCCATGATGGTACCGGTAAACAGATTCACATCCTGCAACACGATGCCCAATGATCGACGCAACGCTATCTTTTTGATCTTTCGGATATTGATCCCATCATAGCGGATCTTGCCATCCTGGATATCATAAAACCGGTTGATCAGATTAGTAATGGTGGTTTTACCCGCACCGGTCGCACCGACCAACGCTACCTTTTGACCAGGTTTGGCATACAAGGAAATATCATATAGGATCTGCTTGGCTGGATCATAGGAGAAATCCACATCATAGAAACGGATATCCCCTTGCACCTGGGTATAGGTCAAACGCCCATCATGATGGGGATGTTTCCATGCCCAGATCATGGTCTCTTCATCGGTTTCCTGTAATTGACCATTGACCCATTTGGCATTGACCAATTCCACATACCCTTCATCCGCCTCCGGTTGTTGATCCATCAATTCAAATACACGACGGGCACCGGCCATGGCCATGACCACCGAGTTGAGTTGCATGGAGATTTGTTGGATCGGCATGGTAAAGTTACGACTCAATTGCAAGAAAGCCGCGATCGCACCGGTGGTCAAACCCGCCTGTGGTACAAAGATCATCAATGCACCACCGACGATGGCCACTAAAATATATTCCAGATTCCCCAGGTTACCGACGATCGGCATCAAAATATTGGAGAAGGTATTGGCGTTTCGCGAAGCATCGAACAATGCTTCATTCCGTTGGTCGAAGCGTTGCTTGGCCCGTTGTTCATACGTAAACACCTTGACCACTTTCTGCCCTTCCATCATTTCCTCGATGTAGCCATTCATCGCCGCGACTTGTTTTTGCTGCTCGATGAAATATTTGCCACTTTTTGAGGTGATGGAGCGGGAAATGACCATGATGAAGAAAACGAAGACCACCACAAACAGGGTCATTTGCCAACTGGTGGTCAGCATCGTAAAGAATACCACCACCACTGTAATGGCCTGTTGGATCGTTTGCGGGATCGATTGAGAGATCAATTGCTGCAACGTATCGACATCGTTGGTGTAATAACTCATGATATCGCCATGGGTATGCGTATCAAAGAACTTGATCGGTAATCTCTCCATTTTACTGAACAAGTCCAAACGGATCTTGCGTAATGTGCCCTGACTGATGATGACCATCAATTGCTGATAGAGAAATTGAGCCAACACACCGCAGGCAAAGATCGCAGCCATTTGTAAAATAGCACTCAACAATCCACTCATGTTGGGATTGGCCATACCCATCAAGGGGGTAATGTAATCATCGATCAATGTTTGAGTGAACTTACTGCCGGCCGATTGGACCAAGGCAGTGATGATGATGCAGATCATCACCAATAGATAATGCCATTTATAGCGGAAAAGGTATTTCATCACCCGCCACAGGCTATGCCAATCCATATCTCTCATACTGGCTTTGCCTTGCGGGCCGCGACGTGGACCGCCGCTTGGACGATTGTTATTGCTCATCGGAAATACCTCCTTTCTGCTGGGATTCATAGACCTGTCGATAGATCTCGTTGGTTTTCAATAATTCTTCATGGGTACCGACACCGTTGATCATGCCTTTATCTAAGACGATGATGCGATCACAATGTTCAACGGAAGAGATCCGTTGGGCAATGATGATCTTGGTGACATCCGGGATCTCGGTGGCAAAACTGGTTCGGATCAATGCATCAGTATGGGTATCCACAGCTGAGGTGGAATCATCCAGGATCAACACCCGTGGATTTTTCAATAAAGCACGGGCGATACATAATCGTTGTTTTTGACCACCGGAAACGTTGGATCCACCTTGTTCGATGTAAGTGTCGTAACCATTGGGCATCTTGTCGATGAATTCATCGGCACAGGCGATATGACAAACGTGCTTGATCTGATCATCACTGGCGTTGGCATTGCCCCATCGTAAGTTTTCTTTGATGGTACCGGAGAATAAGGTGTTTTTTTGCAAGACCATGGCGACTTTATCGCGCAATGCGGTTAGATCATACTTTCGTACATCCACGCCACCCACGAGTAACTCTCCTTCCGAGATGTCGTAAAGACGTGGGATCAGCGAAACGAAACTGGTTTTACCACTCCCAGTGCCACCAATGACACCGATGGTTTCACCACTTTGGATATGGATATCGATATCCGTCAATGCATTGGCTTCATCATCCGCAGCATATTTGAATGACACATGATTGAAGTCAATCGATCCATCCTTCACGGTTTCAACGGGTGCATCCGGGGATGTGATGGTACTTTTTTCATTGAGTACTTCCACGATACGTGCAGCATCCGCTTGACTCATGGTGATCATCATGATCACCATGGAAACCATCATGAAACTCATCAAGATCTGGTTGATATACGTGATCAATGCCGTCAATTCACCAGTGGTCAAACCACCGAAAATGACCATTTCACTGCCTTTATAAGATACAAACAGGATGCAGGAATACATGATCAGACTCATCAATGGCATGGATAAGTTCATGATGCGAGAAGCCAGAGAATTGTTCTTAAAGATATAATCCACATCTTCTTTGAACTTATGGATCTCATGATCTTCTCGAACGAATGATTTGACCACCCTGATCCCATTGAGGTTTTCCTGGATGGTCGTATTGAGTTTATCGTAGCCTTCAAATACTTTTTTGAATAACGGGAATACCGTTTTGATGATCAATCCCATCGCGATCATCATTACCGGAAAAGCCACCAAAAAGATCAAGGACAATGTCGGTGAGATCCGAATGGCCATGATCAAGGACATGACAAACATCAATGGTGCACGGACTGCGATCCGAGTACACATTTGAAATGCCATTTGGACGTTGGTGACATCCGTGGTGATCCGGGTGACTAATGACCCAGTGGAGAATTTATCGATGTTCGCGAATGAATAATCCTGGATCTTATAGTACATGTCATGGCGTAGGTTCTTGGCAAAACCAGTGGATGCTTTGGCCGCTGTCACCCCATTGGCCCAACCACAGAATAAAGAGACCATGGCCATACCCAATAAGATCAGACCATAATGCAGGATATTATCCATGTTTTTGGTCATGATCCCATTATCGATGATCATGGCCATGATCGTGGGGATCAATGTTTCCATCATGACTTCCATGGCCACCAATATGGGGGTCATGATTGCCGGTTTCTTATATTCTCTAAGCGATGCCAGCAATGTCTTGATCATGACGGTTGACTCCTTTCTTGCAATTTTCGATGATCTTATTGAAAGTTGATTTGCAGGCTTTCAACTCATCATCATTGATCCCTTCCAGGATCTGATTTTCGGTGGTTTCGACCACTGTTTTAATGGCGCTTTCCAATTCTTTTCCCTTATCGGTCAAGAAGAGTTGTTTTTTGCGATGATCTTCACTCATTTCGCTTCGTTTGATCAATCCTTTGGATTCCATCAATGTCAAAATGGTGCTCATCGAACTTTTGTGCATGCGAAATTCCTGTTCCAAGGTTTTTTGGAACACGACTTGATTTTCATGGTCTTTGAGATACCGCAGGATCCAGGCATGCATGGTGGTCGTTTCATCCAATCCCATGGCTTTGGCATTGGCAAGAAACAACCGGTTGATCATATGACCGATCCCACGAATGGAATGACCAAGATTCGGTTTGGTTTTCGACATATTTTGCCTCCCTTCAACTATATGGTTCAATATCGAATGGTTCGATACTGTTCTAATTCTATGAATAATTATGGTTTCGTCAAGAAGTCGACTGGAGTTCCCACAATCTTTGATAGTTGAGAAGTTCACAAGGGAAATGGATTGCAAAAACGATGACGGTAAAAGCCATCATCGTTTTTGCAATCGTCAACAAAATAATTCAAGTTATATCTTGATCCAATTCAGCAACACGCCAAAATGCCCACAAGGATAGATCTTGCGGATCTTGTTGCAAAATGGATGATCAGCAAGTAAGTGACCATAGGCAAGTCGACCTTTGCGCGTAGTGACCACCGATGTAAACGATAGATCGGCAACCATGCGATAAAGATCCCAAGCCTTGATTTTCGTATAAGAGGCAATGGCATCACTCGCTTCACTTTGGCTAATGACATAATGTGCAGCTTGGTATTCCTTTGGGGATAATTGGGATTTCGTTTCATTCAATTCACTACCGCTAACGGATGCAAGAGAGTGGATGGGATAAAAGATACCTAAGGTCTCAAATGCGGCTTTTCCGGCTTGAGTGAACGCAGAAAGGCGTTGGATACGATCTTTCAGCAATCGGGCAAAGGGCAGTATTTGAATGGTCAAACCATCCACGATATGGATATATTGATGTTGACACATCAATGTATCCAGATAAATCAGATCTTGAGGATGATCCATGGATAACAAAGTGGCATAGATATCAGCAAAACCATAATAGCGTGGATCGATGGTATTAGCGGCTTTGGAAGCAACCATGGCACGACCATAGATGTCCAATGGCCAGTTTTCAGTTTGAGATAACAATGCGGTAAACAATGTTTCCAATAAATACCCATCATCCATCACACCATAAAAATCACCTTGGATATACCAATGGTAATGACCATAGGGATAATTGTTGGCACTGGCCACTTTTTGTAAAGCTGAAAGGATCCGTTGGCACAACCATTTGCACCGGTTACGATTCACAGGCGATAAGATATGGATATGATCCCCATCGAGCGATGGTGTTAACCACCCGTTGAATGCATGGGGTTGGATCGGATAATAAACGAGTCGTCCCCCGAAACGTTCACATTGCACACCGCTAACAGTAAGCAAACGATTGACAGAAATCCCAGTCATGATTATTCCCTTTCATGGTTTCCATTTAAAAGCATTTATAAAAGAAGATTCATGGAAATATTGTGAAAGATTTTGGGAATGAAACCGTTTTCAATCTATGGTTGGACCATCGAGCAGATCATCAATGGCTTGTGCCACACTCGAAACGATTTGATCCGCATGGGCTTTGACCGTATCATTGGCAGAAGCCATGATGTAACCATATCCAGCATGATCGATCATCATCACATCGTTTTCTTCATCCCCGATCGCTGCGACCGTGGATAGATCGACATTTAACATCTCACACAAATGATGCAACGCGTGATACTTGCTACATCCTTTAGGAACGATCTCCAAACAATTGATATCGGCATGATAAGCCGTCACGTCAAAATGAGCCATCAGATGATCTCTGGCAGTTAGTGCCAATGCATCGGATGAAAACACCGTAAAAATCTTCAAAACCGATACATCGGATAAATCCATAGATCGTACATCCATCAATCCCGATAGATCATGGTGGATATGATCCGAAACCAAATGATTCGTATCGATGCCATAACGTAATGTTGGATCGATGGTTGGACCATGGGCATTATCCAGCATCAAACCACAGTATTGCAAAGATGTCAGATAGCTCACGATTTCTTTTAAACAATGCATCGGGGTATCATAGCGGTAAATCAAATGATCACTGGCATCGTGGATGGTCGAACCCGTTGACCCAATGATATATTCCGGAAACACATCATCCCCATTGAGCAATTGTTTGCAATCATGTCCTCTGCCGGATGCGACCCAAAAACGATGACCACTGTTGACCCACCGATGGATCGCCATTGCATCACGTGGTTCGACCCTTTTTTGATCGTTGAGCAATGTCCCATCGAGATCGGATATCAAGATATGAATATTCTGTTTATTTTTCATGATTCTATCAAACCACAAATTCCATGATCAAACCATATGGATCATTTATTGTTGCATCAAAAATGCGGCAGGCGAATGCCTGCCGCATGATGTTTATCGAATGATCAATAATCAATTAGAAGTGTTTGACCCGACCATCGAAATGTTCATAAATGGCATCATTGTTGAAACCATCCACGTTCTGGCTTTGGAAAACATAGGGACGAACACCTTTTTCCATGCAAAGACGAATGGCTTCCGTGACCACGATATCCAACAAGAACATGGAAACGATACTGGATCCGCCACCGGTCTTGATACCATGGATATCCAACAATGCATCGCCGTCTGGAACACAGTTATCCAACACCAGATCGGCACATTCATACAACTTTTTGCCACTTGGATGACGGGATGTGGTGTTTTTGGACTGTTCCAGATTTGTCAATGCCACTACATAAACGCCTTCTTTTTGGCACCGCATGGCCATTTCGATGGGCATGGCATTACGGCCGGAATTGGAGGTGATGATCATGATATCGCCTTTTTGGATCTTATAGGCATCATAGATCACATCGGAAACACCACAGGTTTTTTCCATGGCACCGGCACGTTGGGCACCAAAAGAGGTCAGGGTATCCGGATCCAAGATGGCATTGACATTGCCCAGACCACCGGCTCTGGCAAATAATTCGATGCCGATCATATGGGAATGACCTGTACCAAAGGTGTGGATCAAATGATCGGTTTCGATGGCTTCGACAAAACGATCCGCTAGTGTTTTCAACGCCGCTTCATTTTTGACTTCGGCGACTTTTAGCAAGTCGATGATTTTTTCTGAAAATGCAAAACTCATGATTACGCTCTTCCTTTATATGATTCGATCAATGCCTGATCATGCTCAGGCACACCGGTCAATACCGGTAATGGATAATTGGCTTGTTGTAGATTTTCGATGATCTTGGCAGCCATGGATTGGGCAATGGCATTGTTGCAGATACTGGATACCGAACAAACCTTGGCGACACCATCGGTCGGCAACAACGCATCCCCATGAGGACCACAGTTATCGATGACCACATCACCAAATTCGTAGAGTTTTTTACCACTGGGATGACGGGATGCTTCCGCATTGGTATGGTTCATGCAGGTGCAGATGATCACTTTATGACCATTGGCTTTGGCCAGATTTGCGATATCGATGACCACACCGTTGATTCCACTGTTACTGATCACGATAAAGACGTCTTGTGGTTTGATGTCATACAGATTGTACAGACGATCCGCGACATCAGCACGCCGTTCAAAAACATTGGTCTTATCCTTGAACTCTGCCAGTGTCACAGCTCCGGACTTGACGAAATCATTGGTTTCCATGATGTGGATGGGAACCAAGGAACCGACACGATCCTTGATATCGATGCCAAGTCCGACAGAGTGACCGCTACCAAAGACATGGACGACCCCACCTTGTTGGATGCAATCGCTGATCAATTGTGCGGCAGCGTCGATATTAGCGCTTTCTTTCTCATATAAGGTGTCCAACAAATCGAAAATGGCTTGTTTGAACACACCGGCATTGACTTCCATCAGCGTACTCTCCCTTCATATGGATCCGTTAAGGAATCATTGTGTTTATCGGCACCTTTGACATTGGCGGAAAGCAATACCGGTGCTTCTTTACCTAGGCTGCGGTAATAAGCATAGCCTTCAGCTGTGATCATCTGAGCCATCACGTTACCGATGGTCGAACCATATTGACCGATCGGTGTATCATCCAAATGTAGAGCGACATCGGGATCTTCTGCACAAAGATCAAGCATCAGATCACAATAATTGCCCAATTTGTCGTCCAGACAACCACTTAAACGTTCGTAGGTTTTCTTATTGACGACACCCACGAGTTTGTGGCCATGGGCTTTGACCTTTTTGGCAAATGCCGTGACTAATGGTTCGACACCTTTTTCGGAAACGATGACATAGCAATCGCGAGGATCGAGCTTGTATAGATCCAGTAGTTTGTCCAAATAGGCATCAGATTGGAGTACTTCCCCATTATCGATCACAGTACCACCGCAAACACCATTGAGTACGAGATCGACCAATTTGATCCCGTGGAACGGGGCAAGTCCTCCGGCACGGAAGTTGAGTTCATTGACGAATTCTTCGCCATGGTTGATACCAAATAACTGGACGACACCACCATTTATGGCCGTATCTGCAAAGAGTTTGGCCATGGCTTTGATCGTTTCCAATTGGGTATCGTAGGCATGTTCGATGTGTGATTTCAACCCATCGAAATACTGTTTCTTAATATCCATGAAACGTATAAATCCTCCTGCATCCATTCTAAACTTATTAACTTAAAATGAAAGCGTTTTAGAACACATTTCACCAATGGTACAACCATGAAAAAAATGACGGATGTTCATCCGCCATAAACACAATCATATAAGTATTGTGCGTATCCGATCTGCCCATCACTGTTCAAATGGGTATTATCATCATAAAACCATTCCGGATGGTCATACCCGATCAACGGCCAGTCGATCACCACTAATGATGGGTTGTCATATTGCAACTGATATACTTTATCCACCACATCCGCCTGATAGGGAATGGCATCCCCATAAGGCAATACCCAATAGACCGTATGGGAATCCAGACCGATCAGATCCAGTATTTCCTGGCCGACTTCCTTACGGAAGGTCCCGTTTGCACCCAATGCAATGATCACCTTTTCGCCCAAAAGATTGGAAGACTTCAAATCCTCGATGATCTCATCGGCATCCCACACCTGTCTGGAGGTGGTGGCATCGATATAGATGGATGGGAATATTTCCTGCAATTTGGGTGCAGTGCCTAACATCACCGAGTCCCCGATCGCCGTAACGGCTGGGGGTTGGTTATCGCCTGGCAAGGGTGTGCTTTCGATGGTCGGAACCGGTGTCTCGACTGAGATCGAGGTTTGAGGAATATCGGATGGTGAAACCATCGGCTGTTGTGTCGCTATCGGAGTAGAAGAAACAACGGGTGGTTGGATCGGATCGGATGGTGTCGGTTCATTCGAATCCGTAAGTTTATCATGTTGCTGTTCCAACATTTGTGCATTTTGGGCCAATTCTTCTTGTAACTGCTGTTGATCTTCACTCAGTCTTGAAGTTGGTGATGTGACGATGATCAGCAATGCGATTGCGATCAATCCGATATTGATCGAAAGGAAAATGGATTTGGGATTGAATTTCATGATCGTCCTCCTTTCTGGATATAGGATATGATGATCGTTTCAAACACGCTGACCCATAATGTAACCATAATCATCAGCACGATCGAAATCACGATGGTGGTCATGGTCATTTCACCCATGGTCACATTGATCATATAAATGATCGGATAATGGACCAGATACAAAACATAACTGTGGCTATTGAGCCAATTCAATATCGGATTATCCAGCCATAGGCCAAAGACATAACGTTTGTTGGATGCAATAAAGACCATCAATACGAAAACAAGGGCACTCAATGGCAAAAATAGATAATATGTGATCGCCCAGCTGCTATTGACAAATAGCACCCCACACAGCGTCAGCACCAAAAACAAAACAAACGCCACCATGATTTGGATCGGATCTTCCAATATCGGGGCACGCCGATAGATATAGCGATATCCCACAAAAGCACCAATGCACAGTGCATAAATGCGGGTATCCGTCCCATAATAAACGCGGGATGGATCCTGCAATGGGGAATAGAATACGACAGAAGCAATGATGGATACGATCGCAATCAGTAAAAAGATCAATTCACCCCGAAGTCCTTTTCGTCGGATCAGATCCGCTAGATAGAATAACAGTGGCCAAACCAAATAAAACTGCATTTCAATCGCTAAATACCATAGATGCACAAATGGGGAACTGGATGCGATATCCGTAAAGTAACTGCTGTTTTCTGCGATCTGCCACCAGTTGTTGAACCCACCAAATATACTGATCACTTCGATCCCGATACCGCGTAGTGCTTGTGGTGCCAGCAGTTTACAGCTGATCACTGTCAGTGATACGACCAATATCAATGCCGGAAAAATTCGAAGGAGCCGCTGTTTGTAGAAATCAAGAATACTGAACCGATTGTCTTTGAGGCGACGGCACGAAGAAATGACCGTCAAAAATCCGGATAAGACAAAAAACAAGTTGACGCCAAGAAAACCGCCTGGAAAAGCAGAAGGGAACAAATGATATCCGATGACCATCAAGATGGCCAGACCACGCAATCCATTGACCCCCTGGATCCAATTTGTATTATTGACTGGTTTGGATTTGGACATGATGCCAACAGACTTGTTACTCATAAATCTTAATGATTCTACCACTTCACACACAATTCTTTAAACGGTGACCATTTGTTTCTCTAATTTTTCACAAACAAAAACCATTGTCGGTTTTGACAATGGTCTGGGTTGTTAATTTTTGGAAAACGGATTTTTCCATTTCCATTTCTTTTCGCGGCCTTCTTTGATCCGCACCTGTTCAGACGATTTATCCGGGATCGTTCGATTCAGCAATTTGACCGCTTCCCCGCAACGATAACTGTCCACCAGAAAACTATTTTGGTTGTTCAATTTAAAATAGATTGCGTATTTTTTGACGATATTGACGCTCCATTCATGAATGTCGTCAAAATCAACAAAAAACGCATGGTCATGTTTATCCGGGTGATAGCACAATACGCCCCCTTCATACACTTCCATCACGGTATAGTCTTGTAGCAGTTTACACACCGCGATCGCTAGCAATAAAAGAAATGCACCCAATAGCATGGCGATCCAATTGAATGTTACCAACAGCAACACACCTACGATCGCCACAATGATCACCGGTGCTTTCGGCTTATAACCGACAGTCCCTAACAATGCACCTTTGGTCGCAACCTCTTGCCGTGGCGCATAGTACATCGCCTCGTCGAAATTGCCCGTCGTATTACTCATAAGTAACTCAATCTTGCGTGAAAGAAAACAACTGCGTTACGCAGTTGTTTTTGCTTTCTACAGCAATCCTTCCTTTTTGCAGGCTTCCACGACATCAACGGCTTCATTTGCCGGAGTGATGCGGGAATACAGGCCACCGAAATGATCGGCCAATTTCTTATAGATCTGCGCATCTTCTTTGGTAGCCGCGATC
>CALVCY010000031.1 GCA_944326175.1 uncultured Erysipelotrichaceae bacterium | reverse complement strand
AATGACTCGGCTTGTTTTCATTGATAATGGTTGGTCAGTGCAACGAGATAACCTTGGGGATCGATGATGGTCAAACCAACTTTATTCCTTCCGGTGGATGTATCGGATGATCCCATTTGAGCGAAAGAAACGTTTTGATTGATGACACCATCTTCATCGATGGTCAGATCATCTAAAAATGAATAGATGATGGTATAACCATCCCGGGTTTCTTGAATCAGATAATTTCCAAGATCTTTGGTGTGACCAATCTCACGCACATTGCCATCGATGATGCCATAAACATTTTCACTGGCATCCACATTGGTCAAATCCACTCGTTTATAGGTGGTTTCATCATTGGTAACAATGATCGAACCATCAACAACTGCACTGGTTTGATCCAGAAAATCTTGATGGGGTTGATACGTATAATCCCGATATTGAGCATTGTTGAGTAGATCATCCAAGTATGCTGTAGTGGAATTGGAAGTAGTGGATGAACATCCAATACATGAGATGAAGAACACAGTTGTAAAAAGACAATATAATCTATTTTTTTATACATTTATTATGTATAGATAATGTATATGTATAGTAATGACAAGGTTCCAAAAAACAATAGATAATCAATAAACAATTAGGCAATAAACTAGCTATTGTATGTTTAGACATAGTGTCTTCTTTTATCAAATCGCGAAGCAGTTTTTCGCAAGTGCGTATTTACTGTTATTAGTTATCGATTCTTTAGGAATCTTGCGTAATTACTAATGAAAACCCGGTCTTTGCAGTAGCAAAGACCGGGTAACTTTGATGGTTTTACCATTCCCAAATATGCAATTCATCCATCCAGGTCTGAGTTTCCTGTGCCCAAGCGGATTCACTGTGATCTGCTTGAGGATAACAATATAATCGGATGGTTGCACCATGATCTGCCATGATCCGAGTCAATTGTAATGTCTTGGCTGTATAATCCGCTAACCATTGCTGACTGTCCATTTCCATTCCACCATACGAGATATAGAAAGTGGATTGACCATTGAATCCAATGAGTTCGATATCCCGCTTCAAACGTTGATAGACATGTTGGAAATATGAAGACAATGCGATGGTTTTACCAAAGATATCATGGTAGACACTACCGATATACAATGCCATCAATCCACCCATGGAAGAACCACCGATGGCTCGATGATATGCATCCCTGTAAACATTGAACTGATCTTCGACATAGGGGATCAATACCCGAACCATCCAGTCACTGAGTTCTTTCCCGCTGGCTTCGATGATGCCCCAATGGTCATCCTCGAAGCTATAGGGAGAGAACTCACATAATCTTAAATTCGAACCATGGTTGCATTCCAATCCCACAATGATCACATTGGGATCGGTTTCATCCATAAAATCCTTCAATCCCCAACTGGTACCATATGTCGAATCTTTATCATTGAACAGATTGTGTCCGTCAAACATATAAAGGACACCACATTTTCTGTGTTGATAATTTTTGGGCAGATAGATATGCAATGTACGATTGCATTGATAGATATCCATCCAGATATCCTGCTTGATGACCATTAAACCTCCTTGAGCACATGGTCAAGAAAATAAGGCAATTGTTTGCGCCACCAATACCAATGGTGTTCCACATCATAGCCCCATAAATCACACCATGCGGGTATGTTCAACCGTTTAAAATGATAATCCAAAGTCTTGATATCATCCAGGCTTTCATTTTCCCAAGCCCCTTGGCCACAACATAGAATGATATGAGTCTTACGATATTCTTCCAATATCGGATCATCTTCCTTCATGTGGCTTAACATATCCACCGGTGAATTGAAGTAGATCTGTTGGTTTTGATAAAACGGGAAGAAAAAGGAAGCGTGGTAGACACCGGATAAACCGATGCAGTAGTTGAATACATCCGGAAATCTTAACGTAAAGATCAATGCATGGGTCGCACCCATGGAACAACCAGTCGAAACCAATGGTAGGTCATATTCATGTCCATGTAAGTCTCGATAACGATCTAAAATATACGGGACCAATTCATCCACGACATACGATAAGTATTTTTCCTGGTTGGCGATGCGCCATGATTCATCCCCATTTGCAGTAAAACTGTTCCAGTCATTGCCATCCACGCAGACGACCTGGACTTTACCATCCTCGATATAATCTGCGATACAGTCGATCATGCCAAAATCACTGTATTCTTCGACTTTGCCATCTTGACTGGGAAAAGCAAACAGGATCAAACCGTCATGGCCATAGATCTCATGGACCATATCCCATCCCAATGCATGGGAATAAAGTGTTTCACGTGTGGTTTCCATAATTTTTACTTGTGGTCCTCTACCACATCATCGATAAATATCTGAGCTTCTTGTTCGCTATCAAAACGCGCGATCAAGGCATGATCACCCATGCAATCACTTAATCCCTTATCCACATCCACATCTTCGACAATGTGCGCTTGATAACGCGTTCTGATCTCATCTAATGGCACCCGATAAGTATGGTCAAAACGACGTGCCGCATAAACGCAACAGTATTTGGGATCACGGGGTTTGATATCCGTAGCATCATTGACGACCATATCGGCCCATAGCTGATAAATATTGATATCCCCTGCAAAATTGATCATATCCGGGGCTTTGCCTCCAGGTGGTCGCATGTTGACTTCAAGTCCCAACACGTCACCTTTTTTGCCTAATCCTTCTTTATCGGCTTTAAGGATAAAGAATTCGGTATGGAAAAAACGGGAATTGGTCTGGAATGTCTTGACGACGTTTTCGCCGGCTTTCTTTAACTTTTCCGGAATATCAACGAATGAATAGAAATAACAGTCGGTTTGATCATGCAAGATGTTCATGATCGGTTGCGGATAATAATGCGCTGTCGAATAGAGAATATTGCGCTTGGAATCCGCCACCCCATCAAAACTGACCAAATAGCCGTCTACGAATTCTTCCATGATCATCTCATGCCAGTCGTAGTCGTGATAAAAATCTTCGATATCTTGTTTGCAAGTGATCTTGCTGGTATGGGAAGCCCCCATGCCGTTATCGGGTTTGATGATGCAAGGGTAACCGACTTTTTCAGCAAAGTCGATCGCATTTTCGACATGTTCGTCCAATAAGTGATAGCGTGCGGTTTTGACGTGGGCTTTTTTGTAAAATGCCTTCATTGCGCTTTTATAGCGCAATCCCATGATGGTATTGGAATGGATGCCGGTGGTGATGTTGAAATCATCCCGTAACTTGGCATCTTGTTCCATCCAGTATTCATTGTTGGATTCGAGCCAGTCGATCTTGCCGTATTTGAAAGCAAAAAAAGCAACGGCACGATAAACGGCATCATAATCATTCAATGAATCGACTTTGTAATACTCGGTCAAATGGGTCTTCAAGGAGGGGGACAATGCGTCGTAATCACTGTCACCGATACCTAAGACATGGATGCCGTAAACAGAAAGACCTTCGATGAATTGGTAATAATTGGTTGGAAAATTGGGTGAAATAAAGATGAAGTTCATATGGATATCCTCGTATCTTTTCTTGTTCGATATGGAATATTTTAACAAAGGGAAAGGATGGTTTAACCATCGAATGAAAGCGGATACAGAAAGATTTTCAACGAATTTTCAGCATTCAGGTATTCATTCGGATATTCCTTGGTTCAACCATTCTATAATCATTAACAATCATTCATGAAGGAGGATCTGACCATGCAAGTAGTGGATATGCATTGTGATACCGTGGTGACCATCATGCACAAACGTGAAAATGGTGAAACCATCGGATTAAAGGAAAATGATCTTAATATCGATTTAACCAAGATGCGCAAAGGGAACTATTTATTGCAAAACTTCGCCATCTTTACACCCTTTGGCAAAGTCGAATCACCCGAACATCATGCGCTTCAAGGCATCGATATGTTCTATCAACTCATGGAGGAAAATCAAGAGCTCATCAAACCGGTCTTTTCCTATAAGGATATTGAAACCAATATTCAAAATAACACCATGAGCGCGTTGCTGACCTTGGAAGAAGGTGCGGTGGTGTTCAATGACCTGGCGGTTTTAAGAGACTTCTATCGCTTGGGTGTACGGATGATCTGTCTGACCTGGAATTATCCCAATGGCATCGGATATCCAAATTTTACTCCGGGTGATGAATCTCGATCGGATATGTTGCATACGACCAATGCCGTCGATGGTTTGACCACCTTCGGAAAAGAGTATGTGAAGGAAATGGAACGATTGGGGATCATCGTGGATGTCTCCCATCTCGGCGATAAAGGATTCTGGGATGTCGTTGAAATCACCACTAAACCCTTTGTGGCATCCCACTCCAATGCCAGATCCATTTGTTCAGTTGCACGTAATTTGACCGATGAGATGATCCGCGCACTGTATCAAAAAGGTGGGGTGATGGGCATCAATTTCTGTGATGATTTTCTAAGTGATGATGGAAATGGGACCATTGAAATGATGGTGCGCCATATCGATCACATCAAGGAAGTTGCCGGGATCGAAGTCATTGGCATGGGAACGGACTTTGATGGGATCGCACCACGCAAAGAACTGGAAGATGCATCCAAGATGCCACAATTGTGCAATGCATTGCATGATCATGGTTATACCACTGCACAGATCGAAAAGATCATGGGTGGTAACGTCTTACGGGTATATCAGGAAGTATTGAAATAGCATAAAAGATGCAATTGATAAGACCATTGGTTACAATAAGGTCATGGAAAATAATCAAGCCAAGCCGTGTGGATGTGTGCAAATGGATTGTGATCAACCCTGTCATTGTGATGAGTGTCAATGCAATGAAGAAGTCAATGATGAAACCATATTGCGGGAATATCCAATATTGCGTAAGATTTTAAACCATGAAAAACAAGATTAGTGTATATCTTGGTTTAACCATATTTCTAAACGGGTGCAGTCAAGCCGCTGCACCCGTTTCCACTGCTTCTTCCATCGAACCCATCGATATTTATATGGTGGATGTGGGACAGGCGGATGCGATGGTGCTCACCAGTAAAGATATGGTGATGGTCATTGATGGGGGAAATGTAGATGATGGAGATCGGATGGTCCATGTATTGGATACATTGGATATCGATCATGTGGATTACATGATCGCTACCCATCCCCATGAAGATCATATCGGGGGTTTACAGGATATATTGGACCATTATCAAGTTGATGTGGTCTATACCCCGGTTTTAGATGATCAAGCGAAAGTCTTTGAGATCTTTATGGAACATGTCAAAGATAATGGAGCGGAAGTGATCATTCCTGAAAATGGTTCATCCATTGATTTCAATGGTGCCACCATCTTCATGTATCATTACCCTATCGATGCGGATGAAGATAAAAACAATGAATCCATCGTCACCCAATTATACTCTGGTTCGACCACAGCTTACTTTATGGCCGATGCCGAAGTGGAAGTGGAACAGGCATTATTAAAGGATGGATATATCCATCATGCGGATCTGATCAAGATCGGCCATCATGGATCCTATACCTCGAGCAGTGCATCACTGATCAAGGCAATGGATCCTTCCATTGCCTTGATCAGTTGTTGTTTGGACAATGATTATGGCTATCCCCATGATGAAACCATGGAAACATTGCAGGATCATGATGTGACCATTTATCGTACCGACTTGGATGGTGATATCCATTGTGTGATGGATGGTTCGACCACGACATGCCAAAGCATTGACACATTTGGTATTTCCCCGGGAAAATATGAACCCCCATTGATCAATGATGATTCGTATTATATTGGTAATACCAATTCCCATGTGGTCCATTCCCCATCCTGTGAGAATTTACCCAGTGAGAAGAACCAGATTATCTTCGAATCGTTGCAACAAGCCTATGATTATGGCTATCACGATTGTGGCGATTGCATCCACTAGACTATAAAATAAGGAGACACGTATGGATATCATTCAACATATTGCTTCTCAACTCAACATTTCGACCTTGCGCATCCAAGCTGCGGTCGATTTGATCGATCAAGGCAACACCATCCCCTTTATTGCCCGTTATCGCAAAGAAGCGACCGGTGCGATGAATGATGAACAATTGCGCGAATTAAATGAAAAACTGGAATATTTCCGCAATCTGGAAGATCGCAAGCAAACCGTATTGACCACCATCGAACAAGCAGGTGCATTGAGCGAGGAATTGAAAGTGGCGATCGATGCCTGTACCACCCTGGTTGCATTGGAAGATCTGTATCGACCCTATAAACCCAAACGCAAAACGCGAGCAACCATCGCCATCGATAAGGGCATCGAACCCTTTGCCAATGCGATCATCTTGGGATTAGTCCAGGATATGGATCAAGAAGCGACGAAATACTTCAGTGAAGAAAATGAAGTTACCACTGTAGAGATGGTCAAACAATATGCATCCGATATTTTGGCGGAACGATTCAGCGATGATGCGGAAGTGCGCCAGTATGTGCGCGATACCACCTTTAAATATGGTTCGATCAGCGCATCCAAAAAGAAAAACGCGGAAGATCCAGACGGAGTGTTTCAAATCTATTACGAATTTTTAAAACCCATCCGCAAAATGCAAGGCTATCAGATCCTGGCATTGGACCGTGGTGAGAACCAGAATATCCTGACAGTTTCGGTAACAA
>CALVCY010000030.1 GCA_944326175.1 uncultured Erysipelotrichaceae bacterium | reverse complement strand
AAAATATCCGTCAGCATGACAAACGGGATGATGGAAAAACTTATACAGAAATCGAATTTTCAACGGATTTTGCCCGTTATGAATTCGTGATGGATGGGGATTTATTGGTGGAATACGAGTGTGATCTTGATCGAGGTAATCTCAATGGTGAAACCATTGATGCCGATGGTGCGGTCCAGGTTGCTTTGGATTTTCTAGGGATCAGCATGGATGATGTCACCCTTTATGATCAAGAATATGATCGAGACGACTACCAATATGAACTTGAAGGTGTCTTTGCCAATGAATCCATGGATTTCACGATTTATGAAAATGGTGTGATCCATAGCATCGACTATAATCATCGCTAAATGTCCAAAAGTCCCCGATCGGGGACTTTTGTTATGGTTAAACCAATCGGAAAAATAGTATGAAATATGTATAATTAACGAGTAAGAAATGAGGTTATCGAATGCGTTTATATAATTCAAAAACAGCCATGGTCGAACCATTTGTTCCTATGGATAAAAATAAAGTCAAAATGTATGTTTGTGGTCCCACCGTTTACAATCATGCCCATGTGGGCAATGCCCGCCCATTGGTGGTATTCGATGTATTGGCTCGTGTGATCCAAGCCAATGGTTATCAGTTGGAATATGTTTCCAATTACACGGATGTCGATGATAAGATCATCAACAAAGCCATCGAAGAAGGTGTGGATGAACAAACCATCGCCAATCGATATATCCAAGCGTATCAGTCTCTAAGAGAATCGTTGAATTGCATCCCCTTATATGCCACCCCACGGGTGACCCAAACCATGGATGCCATCATCGCATTCATCAAAGATCTGGAAGATCAAGGGTATGCATATCATGTCGATGGCAATGTGTATTTTGATGTGACCAAAGATGAACAATATGGTTGCGTCTCCCGAATGAAACTGGAAGAACTCGATGCAGGAAATCGCATCGAAACCAATGATGACAAACGTTCTCCGTATGATTTTGTCTTATGGAAAAAAACCGACAAAGGTATCCAATGGGATTCCCCATGGGGCAAAGGACGACCAGGATGGCACACCGAATGTGTGGTGATGATCCAGGATGTGTTGGGCGGTACGGTCGATATCCATGGTGGTGGTGCAGATCTAAGATTCCCCCATCATGAAAATGAACAGGCTCAATGCTGGTGCCATTCTCACCATGATTTAGCCAATTATTGGGTGCATAATGCCATGATCAACATCAATGGAGAAAAGATGAGCAAATCATTGGGGAATGTGGTTTTAGCCAAGGATGTCGTGGCTAAATTGGGAACCAATGTATTTCGTTGGGTGATCTTGAGTACTCATTATCGGGGTATCCTGAATTTCAGTGATGAAGTGATCGAAGGCGCAAAAACGGAAGTCAATAAAGTCTTTACGGCGTTGAAACAAGCCAATACCTATCTGCAAGTCAATGGTGTTCCATTCAGTAATGAATATGGTCAAAACTATCATCATTTCGTGGAAGTGATCAGTGATGATCTGGATACACCCAATGGATTTACTGTGATCTTTGAATGTGTCAAACAGCTCAATTCAGCATTAAGATCCAAGGATAAAGATGGTTCGACCATCGCTTCCTTATATCAGGATATTACCGGGATGCTGGATATCCTGGGTATCCGCTTTGATCTACCGTTATTTGATGATCATCAAAAAAATGTATATATCGCATGGCAACAAGCCAAAAAAGATAAAAATTTCGAATTGGCTGACCAGTTGCGCAATGAGCTGATCCAATGGCAGATGATCTAAAATTGACCGGTGCCCAAGCGGCATATATCGGGGATGCGGTATGGTCGCTTTATGTAAGGAAAAAGATGGTCTTGACCAATATCCGTATGGTCAAGACCACCCCTATCATCACCCATGGTTATGTCAATGCCGCTTCACAAGCGAAAGTGATCAAATCCTGGTTGAACCAGAAGATCTTAAGCGATAAGGAAATCGGATGGTTCAAAGCCGGTCGCAACATCAAAGTCAATCATCCATCCAACCACGGGGATATCGAAAGCTATCGCTATGCGTCCGGCTTTGAAGCGATCCTGGGCCAGTTGTATATGCATGGTTTGACCATCCGTTTATATGAATTGATGGATAAAGCCTATGATTCAATGAACGGATCAGTGTAAATTTTCAATAATTTTTGTTTTTAAGTATCAGAAAGGAAGCCTTCAATGGGACAATGGATATACGGTAAAAACGCTGTCAATGCGGCTTTGGAACAATCCGGTCGCATTGAAATGCTGGGGATGGTCCATATCGATCATAAACTGGAACAAAAAGCCAAAGACTTGGGTATCAAAGTGGAACGACTGACAAGCAAAGATGCCCAACGATTGAGCCATAATGGTTTACATCAAGGTATATTGGCTTACATCAAAGATTATGAAACGATGGACTTGGAATCACTGTTATCTGCGTTAAATGACGATCCTTATGCAACGATCGTCGTGTTAGACGGGATCAGTGATCCACATAACTTCGGGGCAATTCTAAGGGTATGTGATGCCTGTGGGTTCAAAGGAGTCATTATTCCCAATAAACGTAGCGTTTCGCTGAATGCAACCGTCGCCAAGGTGAGCAGTGGTGCCATCAATAATGTCATGGTCGCTGAAGTATCATCGTTGGCCAATACCCTTGAAACTTTGAAAAAGCATGGCTATTGGACGGTGGCGACCACTCTGGAAAAAGACAGTGTGGATTACCGTAACCCGCATTATGATACGAAAATCGCGATCGTTTTGGGCAATGAAGGCAAAGGTGTATCCCCTTTGGTATCCAAACGGTGTGATTGGAAAGTGATCATGCCCATGCACGGGGTGGTCGACAGTCTCAACGTTTCCTGTGCATTTGCCGTGATCGGTTATGAGATCCTCAATCAGCGTTATCCTTACCGTCGATAGGAGACACTGATATGAATGATTTTGAATTGCTTTACTATTGCATGCTGCATGATGATTTTGCGCATGCGCTTTATTATGCGCGCTATAACCGGTATCTACTTGGGATCATTCATCATTGCGTGACAGATAATCATGAAGCGCAGATGGTCTATGAAACCATGGGGATGGTGGTGACATCCTTACTTTGGGCATATCAGCCGATCCGTTGTAAGCATTTCAAATCATGGTTTGCATTATGTGCCAAAAGAACGGTGGTGCGTTGTGTCAATACATTGCGCCATCGTTATCGCTTGACTGCATCACTGGATGCACCGATATTATCCGAAGCGGGTGGTTATGCCGCATCGCTGATGGCCGATGGTCATGATCCGCAATATATGGATGCGCTTCGGATGAAATTGGATATTCTCAAACATACGGTGGAGGATGAGCTATCCGATGTCCAGCGTCAAGCATTGTCCCATTCGATTTATGGGAGCAAAGAGGCGTTAATGGCGAAACCACAACTCAAAAATGGGTTACACCATGCCAAAAGCAAGATCCATGCCAATTTGAAACGGCATCGGTAAGTGTAAAGACCATGGGTATATTTGCTTTTGAAGACAGATGTGTTATATTACATGCATTCGCAAGCGGATGTGATCCTTGCGGATGCATGTTGGATTTAACCGTAACGTTAAGAAAGGATTACTGCATTACATGAGCGACGATTGCGACAGTAACTGTCGAATTGCACTGGTTTTACGTGAATGATCAATGATCGGATGATTCAATCCACTATTGAATGTTTTTAATGTGGTTGAACCAGCCGTTTTTTTGTTTTCATGGTTGAACCAATTTATGCAGGTGATAAAGAAGGAGTTGTTGTAAATTGACGAACATTGCAGCCCAGATCGGGTTACAGATTGTATTTATTTTATTGAATGCTTTTTTTGCCGGTAGCGAGATCGCATTCATGTACTTATCGCAGGTCAAACTGCAAAAGCAAAAAGAGGAAGGAAATAAAACCGCTGCGCGGTTATTGGAGATCATCGAAAATCCAAATAGCTTCCTCTCGGGCATTCAGATCGCCATTACGTTAAGTGGGTTTTTATCGGCCGCTTTCGGTACTGAAAACTTTAGCGGTTATTTGGAAGCATTCTTGCTGGAAACGGTCCATGTACCCTTTAGTGCAGCCACAGTGGATGTATTGAGTACCATCATCATTACATTGATCATTTCATTTTTCTCCATTGCATTCGGTGAAATGGTACCAAAGCGCATTGCGATGCAAAAACCGATGGCATTTGCCGTACCAGCATTGAAAGTATTGACGGTGGTCAATATCGTATTCAAACCAATGATGGTTTTGCTTAATGTTACGACCAATGGCACGTTGCGATTATTTGGGATGAAAACCGAAGCGGAGGATGATATTGCTAGTGAAGAAGATCTGCGTTTAATGGTTGAATCCAGCGGTAAACAAGGCACGATCGAAGCCGATGAACAGGAATGGATCGAAAACGTCTTTGATTTCAATGATATCACTGCCTCAGAAGTGATGACGCCCAAGCCGGATGTGGTCATGTTCAGTGAAGAAGATAGTGTCGATGAGATTTTGACTGTGATCCGTCAGACGGGTTTCACCCGTTATCCGGTCCATGTGGCGGGCGACGAAGATGATATCAGTGGTATTTTGAACGTACGGGATTTCTTGCTGAATATGCATTCCCAAAACCCACAACCAATCAAGTCCTTGTTGCGAAATGCCTATTTCGTACCGGAAAGTGTGCATGGGGATCAATTATTCAAAGACATGCAAAGCAAAAAGCAGCATTTGGCCATCGTCGTGGATGAATACGGTGGTGTGGCCGGGATCATCACCATCGAAGATCTATTGGAGGAAATCGTCGGCGATATCTACGATGAATTCGATAAAGCCGATCCGATCGAATTGACGAAACTGGAAGATAATCTATGGCGGGTCAATGGATCCATGCGCGTGGAAGATTTTGCGGAAGAACTGGATATCGAACTGGATGACGATTATGATTATGATACGGTTGCCGGGATGATCTTATCTGGGATGCCATTCATTCCCGAAGATGGGACACACCCCAGTGTGGAAGTGGATGGACTCCATTTTGATGTGGAAGTGATCGAAGATCGTAAGATCGTTTGGGCGAAAGTGAAGAAGTTGCCAAAAGCGCAAGTGGATACAGAAGAAGATGAAAACAATCGCCATCACCATCATAAAGATGAAAATGAAACCAATGATAATGGTTAATATCGCAGTGATTCGAATTTGAACATAAAATGAGGACATAAAAAGCAGCAAGGGATTTTTGCTGCTTTTTAAGTGTCAAACCATTTTGAAATGGATTGGCCTTACTTTTTTCTCGTGGATTTTGATATTGTGAAGCTGTCGGAAGTATTTCCCATCATCCAATCGATATCTCAGTGAAACGGCTTTCATGGACTGTGACTTTAGAGTAAAATAATCTTATGAGTAACTATGAATTCTTTTACAGTGGTTTGGAAGCGTATGCTTACAAGACCCTGGGCGCCCATGTCAATGGCGATAGCGTCACTTTTACCGTATGGGCACCCCATGCCCGATCCATCCAGGTGATCGGATCATTCAACAACTGGTCCTGCCAAGGCCATTTTCTTAAAATGGTCGATAACCGAGGCATTTGGAGCGGTACATTCCCAGCGTCCGTTGGCGATTATTACAAATTCCGTGTCACTCAATCCAGTGGCAGTGTCGTGGACAAGATCGATCCCTATGCATTTGAAAGTGAATTGCGTCCCAATACCGCCAGTCGTATCGTCAAACAGGATTATCAATGGGGCGATGATGCCTGGATGGCCCAGCGGACCAAAAATTTTGATCGACCGGTCAATATCTACGAATGTTTTGCCGGTAGTTTCAAACAACACGATGGTCAAACCACCTATCAATCCTTAAAAGAAGATCTGATTCCTTATTTAGTCGATAATCACTATACACATGTCGAATTTTTACCATTAAGTGAATATCCATTTGATGGCTCCTGGGGCTATCAAGTCACTGGTTATTTTTCCGTCACCTCTCGCTATGGCAGTGTCAATGATCTCAAATCCTTGATCGATGGTTTGCACCAAGCCGGGATCGGTGTCATCTTTGATTTCGTTCCGGTCCATTTCGTTTCGGATAATTATGCACTTTCTTACTATGATGGTACTCCCTGCTATGAATATGCCAATTCCTATTCTCAATGGGGCACCAGTAATTTTGACTTAGGCAAAGGGGAAGTGCGCTCGTTTTTGATGAGTGCCGCCAATTATTGGCTCAGTGAAATGCATGGGGACGGGTTGCGCATGGATGCGATCAGCAACCTGATCTTCTATGAAGGGGATAAACGCCGAGGCCGTAATGACGGGGGTATCCAGTTCATCCAGCGGCTCAACGATACGATGAACCAACTCAATCCGACCGTGATGCTGATCGCCGAAGATTCCACAGATTATGCCAATGTGACCAAACCCAGCAAAGAGGGTGGTTTAGGTTTTGACTATAAGTGGGACTTAGGATGGATGAACGATACGCTTTCATATTTGAAAAAAGATCCAGTGTATCGTCAATATCACCACAATAACATCACTTTTTCCATGGCCTATTTTTACTCTGAACGCTTCTTATTGGAATTCAGCCACGACGAAGTCGTGCATGGTAAAGCCACCATCGTGCAGAAGATGTGGGGCACATATGAACAAAAATTTGCCCAGGCCCGCGCATTATATACCTATATGTATACCCATCCAGGCAAGAAATTGAATTTCATGGGCAACGAATTGGGTATGTTCCGTGAGTTTGATGAAACCAAGGAAAATGACTGGTCCTTACTGACGTATCCGATGCATGAGGCATTCCATCGTTACATGAACCAACTTTCCCAGTTATACATGCGCTATGATGCATTGTATAAACGGGAATATGATCCATTAGCTTTCGAGTGGATCGATGCGGATGACAAAGACCACAATGTGTTCTCCTATATCCGCTATGGTGAGGAAGAATCGCTAATTGTGGTGATCAATTTCTCCCCCAATGATTATTCCAAATTTTCGGTGGAAGTTCCTTTTGACGGATTCTATAAGGAGATCCTTTCCTCCAACGCTTCCACCTATGGGGGCAGCGGGTTAGTGAATCCACGCGCCATCCGTGCAAAGAAGATCACGACCGGAAAGCGCTTTATCCACAATATTCACGTGGAATTAGCCGGATTTAGTGCTATTGTATTGCGTGTTAATCATAAAGGAAAATGGAGACAAGCATGCGCACATTAACCAAAGAAGAGTTTAAATCGATTTACAAAGACTCCATGGCGAT
>CALVCY010000029.1 GCA_944326175.1 uncultured Erysipelotrichaceae bacterium | reverse complement strand
GTATTCAGTTCCACTGCCGGTTCCGGATTGCGCACATATTCACTATCCTTGGTGATGATCACGAAATGTTTTTTACAACCATGTGCGATACTGCGCTCGATCGGGACCATAGTCGTGATCCCACCATCCATATACAGATGACCTCTGGTATAAACAGGTTTGCCAGCGATCGGCAATGTACAGCTGGCTTTTAGATCCTTCATGGTCACTTCTTCTTTCTGGATCCAGTCATTGCGGTTAAGATCGAGATTGTAATTGCCAAATTCAAACGGTGCTAAAGTATTGGAGACTTGTGAAAGATCGAATTGGACTTGTTTGGGCAATAAATTGTCGAACATGTAATTGTAGCCGACAAAGGTCCCTTCTCTTAAAAATGGGGAAAGACCGATGTTTTTCTTGTCACTCATGTATTCGACCATGATCTCATGCAGATAATCGGCCCGTTTCATCCAATAGGCACACAGATTGACCGCACCGGCAGAAATACCGACACCATAATCAAAGCTGACCTGTTTTTCAAGAAAATAAGAGAGCACACCGGCCGTATAGGCGCCACGCATGCCCCCACCTTCCATGACAAGTGCTAGAGTATTCGTAGCGGATTGAACTGTTTGTTCCATAAGTAATCTTCCTTTTATATATAAATCGATTCACATCGCTCAAAATAACGGAGAGAAGACCGCACATAATGCCGTCATCACACGTTTGAGCAAATATTGGTTCTCACATTCATTTAAGGTGATGGTTTTACACATCGTCAATGTGGCTTCATAATCATAACGGCAATTGAGTGCAAAATCTTTATCCGTAATGATCGTGTTGCATTCAAAGTTAAGGTAATAGCTACGATAATCCACATTGGTCGTTCCAACGATCGATACGATATCATCTGCGACCCAGGTCTTGGAGTGGATAAAGCCCGGTGTATACTCGTAGATCCTTACCCCAGCTTTGAGCAATTGAGTGTAATAAGATTGCGAGACGATATGGACATACCATTTATCCGGGATATAGGGCGTGATGATGCGCACATCCACGCCTCTTTTGGCTGCATAAATGATGGCTGTGAGCAATGATTGATTGAATAAAAGATACGGTGCACTGATGTAAACATAATCTTTTGCATTGTAAAGCATGGAAAGATGGGCATCCAGGCCAAGATTGTTATCATCCGTGGGAGCATCAGCAAATGATGTCACCAATGCGTTGGATGGTACACTGCAACCGTATTGGCGATACCATGCAAAATCGATGGTTTGACCACACAGTACCTCAAATTCCTGTAAGAAAAGGACCGTATAATTCCATACCGCTTCCCCTTCGATGCGTACCGCTGAATCTTTCCACGTACCGAAGCGAACGATCAAATTGGCATATTCATCGGCTAAATTGATCCCACCCATATACCCGATACGATTGTCCACTACCGTGATCTTGCGATGATCACGGTAGTTATAAGCACCGATCAGCATCGGTGCGATCGGATTGAAGCAATAGGCTTCGATGCCAGCGTTTCGTAAGTCTTTAAGAAAATGGCGAGGCATGGTGGTGATCGTTCCAAAATCATCATAAATGAATTTGACCACAACACCCTCTTTCACCTTTTGTTTCAAGATTTCAAAAATACTGTCCCAGATCTTGCCCGGTGCAACGATGAAATATTCCATCAAAATAAAGTGTTTCGCAGCACGAAGATCCTGCAAAAGTCGTGGGAACATGTCATCCCCCATGCCGAAGTATTCACATCGGGTATTGATGGCACAACCACCGCCATTATCGACTAAATAATGCTGGAAGGCCGCCATATGATAAGGGTCGCCATAGCTATCGATCAATTCATGACCGTTATCTGGCAAATTTTCCTTGAAACGATCGATCACTTTTTGAGTATCCAATCGAAGCGCCTTGGGGATCTTCTTATTGGCAAAAATGATATACAACACTGGTCCAACGATCGGGATACAGGTCAATACCAATATCCAAGCGAGTTTATAGGAAATATCGATACTATTCATATTGATCACATACAGGATCAATAGGATCGCGATCACGCTGAAGGTGACATATACCCATTGGCGGTCGATGGAAAAACCGACGATCAATGTAAATAAAAGGCCAAGTTGCAACAAAATCAAAGCAACAGTAAGAAAGATACGGGAAGTGATGACCTTTAAAAGCTTATTCATAACAGAACAATTATACTATGGTTTGACCATGATATCCCATTGGTAGATGCATTTGACTCGTTCTCCCTGTCGATACGACCAATGGGAAGATGGGACTTCTACGGTATCTAACAAATAAGCACCCAGTTTTTCGATGGTTTTACGCGATGCGATATTTTCCGGAGAAGCCGTGATGTAGATCGTTTGATGATGTTGTTGTTGGATAAAGGGAATCAATGCCATACATGCTTGGTAGGCATAATGGCTGCCACGGAAACGGGGATCGATGCGATAACCGATGTGGCCACCAAAATACAACCATGGATCGAAACCATCGCGAAAATCGATGGTTCCGACCATATCCTTTTGCACATAGATACCAAAGCGATGCATGGGATAATAACCATTGGCACCTTTTTCCTGACTGGTATACATCTTGATCAACTGGATATCCCCATATAAGAGTGGTTTTTCTTTGTGAAACCAATTGAGAAACATGATTCTATTATAGCTGTATTCATGGTATAGGGAATGATCAGAAAAAAATAGCCATGGTACAACCATGGCTATTGGTATCATTGCCCGTAAACAGACTCGTAGAATTCGATATAAATGCTGCTTAACGCATCATACGCTTCCTGCGTCAACGGTTGGGAGGTATCGATGTTCATCCCGTCGATCAATCCCGTGTGGGCATCAAGGATCGTCCCGTCCTTGATGGCAAAAACCGTCGGGACGAAGAAACTTTTACCGCCTTGTCCATCATCCTGATAATAGGCATAGGCGTAGTTTTCGAATTCGGATAGATCTTCTTCGCTGATCGAATAGCCCTCCATATGGACATTGACATAATAGAAAGGCTGGTCATACGAAACAGCAACATCGACTAATGTCGGTAAAGCCTCATTGCAAAACGCACATCCCGGATAACCATAGAAAACGATACCGGTAAAGGATGAATCATCATAGATCTTCAACGCTTCCTGGAACGTTAGTCCTTTGAGCATGTGTTGATTATCTTCTAAGAAATAATAACTGCTCGTATCGGGAGTATAGATGGATAGGTCCATACCACTGGAGGAATCGATGGTAAATTCCACCTTGTTGGCTTCGGATTGACTAAAATCGACACTGGGTTGAGTGGTGGTTGGGGATGTGGTGGTGACACCATTTTCACTCGCACAGCCAGTAAGTAAAAGCAATGGGACAATAATCGGTGATAATTTGAATTTCATTGGATTAAAACAAGTACTCCTTTCATGGTTGAACCATCAAAAGTGATGGTTTAACCATTATAAATCGATTTTCTCGACTTTGATCTTTTCGTAAACGGAATTGATATGTTCCTTGGTCGCCAATCCTTTTGAAAATAACGTGGCCTGACCACAGGAATTCGCGAATTGGAAACTTTCAACGACATCCGGTGAACGTAAGATATTCATCATGAATCCGGCCATGATCGAATCATCGAATCCGACACCATTGATCCGCTCTTTTGGCAATTCGATCGAATCGGCCTTGTAGATTTCTTTATCCGTGATCAAAATCGATCGATTCTTATCGAAGGTCAAGATCAAAAAGCGGATATTGTCTGGCTTCCACGCGACGGCCGCTTTGACCAATTCGTCTTCATCATCGCTGCAATTGAAGTACGTGGAGGCATCGTGTTCGTTGATCAATACCAGATAGCAACCGATGCGTTTGACCATATCATAGATGGCACGACCACTGTCCACACATAAACGAACACCTTCTTTGTGAAGATTTTCAAACATCGGCTCGATGCGATCGAGCAGATAATCATGGCAGGCACCGGAGAAGATCAGTGTATCGGAATCCATCAGTCGCAATGCTTTTTTCTCAAAGCGATCGAATGCCGTATTGGTGATGTATGGACCCACGGCATTGCATTCGACGCATTGACGTCCGGTGATCTTGACATTGATGCGGGTATTGCCATCGATATCGGTAAAGCGTGGTTCGATCAATTCATACTTGCTTAACAAGGAAATGTAGAAGTCTCGGGTAAACCCACCTAAAAAGCCAAAGGCTCTGGATGGTACACCCATGTTATTGAGCACGATGGAACAGTTGACGCCTTTTCCACCGGCTTCATAATATTCCAACACACTGCGGTTGGTATGACCCGGGCCGATGGTCAGGTCATGGTCATATTCCATGAAATAATCCAGTGAAGGATTGATGGTACAGGTATAGATCATAACGTCTCCTTGGAAACCATGGTGATCAGAAAATCAACCATGGCTCTCATCTGTTCAACCACGACATATTCATACGGACCATGTCCGTTATAACCACCGGTTCCTAAATTAGGACACGGTAATCCCATAAAGGAAAGATTGGCCCCATCGGTTCCGCCTCTGGCGGAACCATGGGTATAGGACCACCCCATGGCCTTGAATGTATTCTCTACCGTTTCCAATACTTCCGGATGATCTTTTAATACCACTGACATATTGCGGTACTGATCTTCCATCTTCAATGTGATAGCCCCATCATATCGGATGTTCATGGTTTCGACCAAATGCTTGAGATAATTTTTTTTATCTTTCAGTTTGGTATGATCATGATCACGGATGATGTAATGCATCGTTGCATGTTCACAATTACCATTTAAGCTTTCTAAATGATAAAAACCTTCATGCCCTTGCGTATATTGGGGTTTGGCTTCACCCGGCAACATCGTGGCCAATTGAACGGCGATATCGATGGCATTGACCATCTTCCCCTTGGCACCACCTGGATGGATGGAAAAGCCTTGGATATCGATTGCTGCTTTAGCAGCATTGAAGGTTTCCAATGTAACGGAATGGATATCTCCTCCATCGATGGTAAAACCATAATCCGCATCGAATTGTTTCAGATCGAAGTGATCGGTCCCATGACCGATCTCTTCATCTGGAGTGAATGCGATGCGGATCTCACCATGACGGATGGTGGGATCATTGATCAGTGTCTTTGCCATTTCCATGATGATGACGATACCGGCTTTATCATCCCCACCCAATAAAGTGGTACCATCAGTACATACGATGGTCTTACCCACATGATCCTTCAATGAAGGAAATTGTGAGGGTGATAAGACCATAGAATCATTGAGTTTGATATCATTCCCATCATAGTTTTCGATGATTTGCGGTTTGATGTTTTCACTGTTGTAATCTGCCGTATCCATATGGGCAATGAATCCCACTTTATTCTTGATCGAACCATCATTGCCATGGATCTTGCCATAGACCACACCACTTTCGGATAGTACCACATCTTCCACACCGATTTCTTTGAGATCATTGACCAATACATCTGCTGCAAAGCGATATTGGTTATGACTGGACGGAACTGTCAGTGATGTAGCATCACTGCGGGTGTTGTATTGACAGTATTTGATGAAACGTTCCAACATATCCATAATGTTTTCTCCTTGATTGCTTCTATTTTATCAAAGAGTGAAAGAGAGATGGTCAAAACCATCACATAATGATGTGATGGGTTTCATTACCTGCATAGTAGCATCATTCAAAAAGGTCACTATGCGTTCCAGTTCGAGTCAAGATTATTACTGGTTCTTTACTGTCAATTCATTAGATAAGCAATCAGTCGGGTGCAACATGACATTGACGATATCCACTCCAATTTCCCGACAAAGCGTGGTCCCTTTTATCTTCACCGAGTGGAAATCCTTTCGAAAGTTGCGCGACAACTTCACGAAGCATAAGGATGTTATATCCTCTTTTGACAATTCGCTTATAGTCTTTTTTGAATGAATTTGTATATTCAACTGCGAATATGGACTCTCTCACTTTGCAAGATCAGCGAATAATTCGTCGATATCATCGTAACTATTCGCGCTTTTGTCATTTGCCAATTTCTCGGCTTCTATCATAGCCGCAATCGTTTGCTTATTCGGTCGATCGATCTTCACTTCAAAAGGCAATCCGCCTACACGTAATGATTGACGAATAAAAATATTGAAAGCTGTTGATAAATTCAAACCCAATTCATCAAAAAGTTCTTCTGCCTGTTCCTTTAATTTGATATCCATACGAATACTTACATTTGTTGTGTTTGATGACATGATATTTTTTCCAATCCGTATATACATTGTACGTCCATTGCGTAAGAGATGTCAGACAATGTCTTAAAGATATTACGAAGAAAGTAGCTCTTTGCACATTAGTCAAAAGAGACTGAAGACTCTACAGTCAAGAAACATTCAAAATGCTCAGCATGCTCCTTTCTAAGACAGCGTTCACTTTCGTTGAATACGCGTCTATATCCTTATGAGCGAATAATGTTGTATTTTGACTAAAATATTCATTTAAAGAGGTTTTCAGATTTGAATTGACTTTATTATCGAGTCATTATTGATTGATTCTTAATTGATTTGATTGATTTGATTGATTCAATTGTTCAAATAACGTTTCTAACGCATTGGTTAAAAGCTCCGAAAAATTGGCATTATGTGATTCACCAAAGGTATTTAACCATGCAGGTAAGGTTGCATTTTTACGGATAGCACGAGATCCGTATTTTTTTGAAACGTGTTTAAGTCAATTAATACAGGATAGACTTTTACATCATCCTCCGTTTCTAGCGATTCAATGTTCGATGACTGAGAACTTTACCATTCGTTTCGAGTTCGTCGACGCCATAATCCGGCGCATTCAACAGCCATTGCGATTGCTTCAGTTATTCCCCTACCCTCTGTTACTGCACCCGGTAGATCGGGAAAAGTAACTGTATAAACAGTTTTGTCAGATTCACCTTTTTTGAATCGTGCAGGATATACGAATTTGCACATATGTTAACTCCTTCATTCAATTTTTGCCTGTTCCAAAGATCAAGTGTACCGTCCAATATCCAAATCACCGCGATGAAACGGTACAGTAACTTTACCTTTTTAACTAAATGCTTGTATTAGTAGTGACTACCTTTTACACAATGGACATACCATCCATGATTCTTCAATACACGGCCAATCTCACAGAAGGTCATATAAGATCTTCAATACGTATTAAACGCACTAAGTGATTTGATTTCAAATATGGTTTCGCGAATTTTTGTTGTTGCTTTACTGTCAATTTTTCATTTTCCGTTCTTTCACTTCTTAAGAGAAAATATCTGCCTTTTTGACATTCACATCAAAAAAGCAATTCCATTTTTCAGGAATTGCTTTTCCTTGATTAACTATTCAGCAGAGTCGTTTTTTGTCAGAGTTCTCAAATGCTGACGGCGTTCTAGATTCGTTAAGAAGCGCTTGCGGATACGGATCGCATCCGGTGTGATTTCCACCAATTCATCATCATTGATGAATTCCAGTGCTTCTTCCAACGACATGATCCGTGGTGGGACCAGTTTCATCGCTTCATCGGCGCCAGTTGAACGAACGGCCGTCATTTTCTTATTACGGATCGGATTGACTTCCATATCCATGTTCTTGGCAGCCATACCGATGATCATGCCTTCATAAACTTCCGTTTGCGGGCCAATGAACAATTGACCGCGCTCTTGGATATTCCAGAGTGCATAAGTCATGGCAGATCCGGTTTCAGTAGAGATCAGGGCACCATTAGTGCGTTGCAGGATCTCGCCTTTATGCGGCTGATATTCCTTGAAATGGCGAACAAGTGTGCCTTCACCATGGGTATCATTGATGAACTCACTGCGATAACCCAATAAGCCACGCGTCGGAGCTTCATATTCGATGCGGGTATAGGTTCCTTCATCGACCATGTTTTTCATCAAGCCTTTTCTTAGATTCAATTTGCTGATGACGGTACCACTGTATTCGTTGGGGACCGTACAAACCACTTCTTCGACCGGTTCATACAATTTGCCATCGATGCGATGATAGATGACTTCCGGTTTGGACACCGCGATTTCATAACCTTCGCGGCGCATGTTTTCCAAAAGGATAGATAGATGCAATTCACCACGTCCACTGACTTTGAAGCAATCCGTCGAATCAGTTTCTTCGACTTTCAAGCCGACATTAACTTCCAATTCCTTAGCCAACCGTTCTCTTAAGTTACGGCTGGTGACATATTTTCCGCTTTTGCCAGCAAAGGGGCTGGTATTGACCATAAAATTCATGGACAGTGTCGGTTCTTCGATTTTGATGGCCGGCAAGGCTTGCTGATCTTCGTTATCACAAACCGTATCGCCGATTTCGATATCAGCGATACCGGAGATCATCACGATCTCACCGCATTGCGCTTCTGGTACAGCCACTCTAGATAATCCTTTGTAAACGAATACTTGATTGATCTTGCAGCGTTTGCTCTTACCATTGGGGTTTTTGACGACCACACTGCTGGCTTCTTTCAATGTGCCGGAGAATACACGTCCGATTCCCAATCGACCGATGTAATCGTCATAGGCTAATGCGGAAACCTGCATAGTGACAGGTTCATTGATGCGATCGGGATACGGTTGGCAGTGTTTTAAAATCGTTTCGAACAACGGAACGATATCGGTATTGGTATCGTTTAATTCATAACGGACGATCCCTTCTCTGGCAATACCATAAAGGATCGGGAAATCCAACTGTTCATCGGTGGCATTGAGTTCTAAGAAAAGATCATAGACTTCATCGATCACTTCGTCGCAACGTGCATCGCGTTTGTCGACTTTATTGATCAAAAGGATCGGCCGTAAGCCTTGCTCTAAAGATTTCTGCAAGACGAATCGGGTCTGCGGCATCGGACCTTCGGCAGAATCGACTAGCAGGATAACGGTATCCACCGTTTTGATGATCCGTTCCACTTCCGAACTGAAATCCGCATGGCCCGGGGTATCGACGATATTGATCTTGACATCTTTATAGGTAACGGAACAGTTTTTAGAATAGATGGTGATCCCACGTTCACGTTCCAATGCATTGCTATCCATGACACAGTCGACGACTTTGTCATTATCTTTAAAGACATGGGACTGTTTTAAGAAAGCGTCCACTAAAGTGGATTTACCAGCATCGACGTGGGCGATGACAGCGATATTGATGATCTTCTGATAGTCCATAAGTCCTCCTTTTTCTTTGATTGAACGGCATATATTATACACATCATGCTGCATTTGTAACGCGAAAGCACAACGAAGAACGGGTATAATGGAAGACATGAATGAATCCAAACCGGAGATGGTTGAAACCAATGATGGAATGATCGTTGATGCCAAGCCTGCCACGACGATCCATTTCTGGTGGTGGATAAAACCGAAAATGCATTGATTTGTTTTTTTGCATCATCGAATAAATATGACAAACTGGATACGGATTATTATCATCGCGTGGTCAATCCATTGGCCAATACGAAAATCGGTTCATGGATCAATCTGAGTCATGTATATGAAGCACTGATCGGCAATCTTGAAAACAGTTTTTACAGTGTGGCTGAACATGATTTGGATACGATCGATCATAAATTGACCTTATCCGACCATGGTTAGACCATCCAAATGGTTTCAACCATCCGTTTACCCAACGCTGTGGCGACATCGTCGCCACAGGCTCATCCGATCCAAACAAACCCTACTATGTCTTGGATATGGATGAGAAACTATTGAGCGTGGTTGCGATCACTGTCGTTAAACGGGCCAAGGATTCCATCAAACAGATCGAAGTCGATGGTGTGCTATATGCATTGCAATTCAATCAAAAGACCACTATCGCCAAAGAGAAAGTGGTTGAAACCATACTTTATTTTGATTCACCTATCCAGGATCTGACCCGTTTTCGCTTTGAGCGATTTAAATCGATGCAACCAACCATATCCAATCCACGGGTGGTCAAGACCAATGCACAAATCGAGTCCCTCAATCGTAAAAAAGAGTTAGACGCATTGATGCATCATGATCCGATCCTTTCGGATTTTCTAACCCGTCAATTGATTCATCAATGTGTACTGATCCATGGGTAATATCATAGTGGTCAACACCAGTTTATCCATGGATTACGTCGATACTTCACATTACAGGGTGATCATGGTCAAACCATCGTACAACTGGACAGTGATCATCAATTGAAACCATTCAAGCCACTGGATCATGATGCGATCTATATATTCAATGGGATCTCCATCAATAAGACCACAATAAAAATCATCGAATCATTGAAAAAAAGATCAAATAATCGGATCTATTGGTTCATCTATGGTTATGACCAATCCGATTTGAGTCCGATATGCGATGCATTGCATGCATCGCACTATCCCATCAAACCTATGGATTTTTCCAAATGGTTCGACCAGATCAACAAGGGTTCATTGACCACCATATTCACCGATTATCTGAATCATGATGCGATCCGCAATCCAGTGGTCAATGCCACGGTATTTATCGATCAGATCATTCTTCATGGTTTTTTGAAAAAACATCCGTGGTATCACTATGATTGTTTCCATGCACTGTTGGAAACGATCGTTTCCAACAGTGCCATGTTTGCTTCTTATTCGACCATCGTCCATCAAGGAAGCTTACGTTTTTGGATGCGTTATCGGATCAAATATTGGTTGAACCAATGCATGCGATTGGATCTGATCAGTATGGTCAAGACCAACCGTGATCTGTTCATGTATTTCGTCAATGATCTGCGTTTGCTCAAAGGTTTTCATCATTCGTCCAACGATATGATTTTCATCAAGACACTAGTCTTTCTTCACATCCGTGAATTCACAAAACGCAAAGGATGTCGAATGATCGATGAAGATATCTTTTTGGTATATATGGGTAAGACCATTCGATATATTGGTGTCTATGACAATATTCAAACGGATCATATCGATTCGGTATTTATCGCTCGATTCATTGGTAATCCAACTGAAAATTGCTATTATTCATTGGTTTTGACCCATCGTTACACTGGCGCCAAGATCCCCAATGTTAAATTCGCTTACCTTCCTGAATGGCTGGCAGGAACGCGATTATAAAACCATCACGGTAGAAAGGGCGGGGTCATAAAACAGTTTCAGTCCCGGCAGTAATGTCTGCCGGGACTGTTCTTGCATCTATTGAAGCCTTATGATACGGTTAAACAGACCGATAAACTTGAATTTGTAGGTGAAAATATGAAGAACTTATATATAATCGGCGGAACAATGGGAGTTGGAAAAACTGCTGTCAGTCAGCAACTAAAATTGGTTTTACCCAATAGTGTATTTCTTGATGGTGACTGGTGTTGGGATGCAAGCCCGTTCCAAGTAACCGATGAAACCAAAGCAATGGTTACGGATAATATTTGTTACCTACTCAATAATTTCTTGCATTGCTCGGCTTACGAGAATGTGATTTTCTGCTGGGTAATGCATCAACAATCTATCGTTGATTCCATTATGGAAAAATTAGACACACAAAATTGTGCTGTTAAATATATTTCGCTTATTGCCAATGCAACCAATTTACGCAAGAGATTAACCAAGGATGTGGAAAGAGGTCTTCGTTCTGAAGATGTAATTGAGAGAAGCATAGCCAGAATACCGCTATATCAAACACTCAGCACGATTAAAATCGATACCAATGAAAAGACAGTGGCTATGATTGCCAAAGAAATCAAGCGGTTGTAATGCTGTCAAATTTCAGTTTGTCGAATTGATACTAAGAGCGCACTTCTATACACCTTTCGGTGTACTGTGCGATCTGCGATTTTGTGCAGCACCAGTACGAAATGGAAAAATCCTCCCTATGACCAATCATCATAGGGAGGATTAACTGTTTTACGAACACTGCCCGAAATGCCGGGATGGTTTTTAGAATGCGTTGATTCGGGATTGCAGTCGGTTGATGATGATATTGGCCACAAAACCGACGACTAAACCGGTTGGTATGGAAATGATAATAAAGTATGGATAGAGAATGAACATCCCAAATTGACTGTAGAACCAGGATACGACCAATAGTTGGCCTAAGCTATGGGCTAAGGAACTCATGACACTGGTAAACATGCGGGAACTTTTCAAATAAAAGAAGAGTATCAGGATGATGGTGGATAAGACCACCCCACCACTGGAGATCCAAAATGTGGATCCAAAGATGGTGCCGCGTAATAAATTACCCAAGCATACCCGCATGATATTGACGATGATCATATCTTGGATACCGAATAGATATA
>CALVCY010000028.1 GCA_944326175.1 uncultured Erysipelotrichaceae bacterium | reverse complement strand
GGTTTGACCATGGCATTATCCAATATGGATCGTTTAAAGAAGATGAAGCAAAGTCTAAGTGGCTACACGTATCCCAATTCTAAGAATTTGGAATATTTCATGGAGATCTTTGATGGAAAAATCTGTTAAGGTGGTCAAAACCATATTGCCTTATGTAGTGGTTATGATCGGATTATATCTGGTTTATGATCTATTCCATCATATGGCGATCAATGTACCATTGGCCGGAGATGACTGGGGCTATGCGTATGAAGGGTTGAATGGCAATCCTTTATCATTGGCCTTTTCCATGTATTTTAATTGGAGCGGACGCTTCTTTGCGGAATTATGGGGATATGTCATGGCGGCCAACAAATCCTTATGGGATATGGTCAATCCATGGTTGTTCGTGTTGATCACACTGATACTGGTTATTGGGTTTTCATCGAAAAAAAACTGGATCATATCGATCGTTGTGATATTCGGCTTGATGGTATCGGTGGATACTCGGCTACGGATGGAAACGTATGCTTGGATCATGGGTAGTACGTATGTGACGGCATTATTGGCATTATTGATCCATTTATGGATGGTCAAGACCATGATTACCCATGGTTGTAGATATCCTTGGTTGATCAGTATCGTTTCAGCATTGTGTTGTCTTTTTGTTGGACTGGATATGGAAAATGCCGCGGCAGTGGCATTGATATCCAATGGTTTGGCCATTGGATATCTATGGATCAAAAAAGATAAAACGACCATCAAATATATGGTTTTACCATTGCTCATTTCCATCATTGCCATTTTGATCCTTCGATCATCCCCCGGTTCAGCTTATCGGCTGACTGTCGATAATCAAGCATTCAATCAACTTTCTTTGATCGATAAGATCATCACCAACTGGCCAAATTTTTTGCATTATACCTTTGTGGCCAATCCCTATCCATTGGTGTTCCTTAACTTGAGTGTAATGGTTTCGACCAGTTTGAAATGGCTCAAAAACAAAACGGATAAACGTTTGTTCGTTTATTTCGTGATTGCTGGTTTAGGTTTGCTGTTCGCTTTGTCCCCAATGCTTTACAACCGCACAGAAATCAATGCATTGAAAGTTTTATATGATGTCTACTATACCCGCTCTTCCCTATGGATCGTGACCATATTCTATGTTGGTTATACCATTGCATTGATCGATTACATGCGTTTGTATTTGGATACCACCCATGCACTGATTGGGATCGGTTTATTGTTATTAGCGGGTATCAGTAACGGAGTGATGTTGATTTCTCCGATATTCGGGATGCGTAGCAGTTTGTATACGGTCTATCTTTTGATCGCTTTGGATGTGGTGATGCTGGATGCTTTTGACCAGAGGATCTATGCGGTTGGCTTTGTATGTATCGCTTTGTTGCTTTCCATCCAACGCATTTCCTACCTTAAAGATCTTTATGGCATGATCGGCGTCCGTACCCAGCGGCGGATGATGGAGATCGACTATTATCAAAACCATCCGGAAATCACTGAGATCCATATCACACGATTTCCGCAAGGGACCGTCCATAGTGTAGATGTTGAACAGGGGGATGACTATCATTTTGATACTTTCAAAAAATATTATGGTTTAAACCCTGAAGCTTCCGTGATTTTTGAGTGGGATCCTTCAGATCTACAGTAATTTGTTAACGACACGGCATTTTCCGTGTCGTTTTTTGATGGTTGGCCCATATCACAACCACAGTTTCACATATTTCGAACCATTTCGTTTATTTTCAAAACGATTTTCCGTGATTGGGACGATGGTCAAATCAGTAAATGTTGTTATAATGATACCGTTTATGGAAAACCAAGGCCTGTTAAGTGTCGTCGTTCCCTGCTATAACGAAAGTGAGACGGTGCATTTGTTTTACGATGCCCTGTCCAAGCAAATGGCGACACTTCCTTATAACTATGAAGTATTGTTCGTCAATGACGGCAGCAAAGACGATACATTGGATCAATGTCTCGACTTGTTCGAAAAGCATCCCGATCATGTCAAAGTCATCGATTTTTCCCGAAATTTTGGTAAGGAAGGGGCGTTATATGCCGGTTTGGCCAACGCCAAAGGTGATTTTGTCACCGTCATGGATGCGGACTTGCAAGATCCACCGGCTTATTTGACGCCGATGTTTGAAGCGATCAATCAACAAGGATATGACGTGGTCGGATTAAGACGGGTCGATCGCAAAGGAGAACCGCCCATTCGTTCGTTTTTTGCCAGAGCATTTTATCGTTTGATCAATCATTTTACGGAAGTGGAGATCGTCGATGGTGCTCGAGATTTCCGCCTGATGCGCCGTCAGGTGGTGGATTCCATATTGGAGCTTGGTGAAAACCAACGCTTTTCCAAGGGACTGTTCGTTTGGGTCGGTTATAAGACCAAGTATTTGGAATATGAAAATGTCGAACGCGTCGCTGGAGAAACGTCTTGGTCATTTTGGGGATTGTTCAAATATGCCATTGGTGGGATCGTGGCTTTTACTACCGCACCGTTACAACTGGCTACAGTGATGGGTTTGATCGTATCGATGGCCAGTATGGTCTATATGATCTTCGTTTTTGTCAAAGCACTTTTATTTGCCGACCCGGTGGCGGGATATCCTTCCACGATGGTCGTGATCTTATTCCTTGGCGGGGTACAGCTTTTATCCATTGGGATCTTAGGTGAGTATCTAGCCAAAACGTATATGGAGACCAAGCGTCGTCCAAGTTATATCATCAAAAAACTGTATACCAAGGGAGGTTTCGATGAGTCAAAATAACACACAGATGTCGCCGCAACAACTTGCGGCCAAAAAGAAAATCAAGGCACGCAATCGCAAAGTCAACCAGGTTTTAGTGATTTTGACATTGGTGCTTACATTGGTGACCAGTGCGTTTATGATCTTCAATATCGTTCAGATCGTATTGAAACCAAGTGGTGGCAGTGGAGAAGTCATGGAAACTGAAACCAATCGGTTGAAAAATGAATATTATGAAATCGGAAATAACCCGACGGAAATCTATCAGGATTATTTCAAAGAATTGACAGCTGCTTTGGAAAGCGGCGATGAGCAAAAGATCGCCGAAAGCGTGGTTAAGTGCTTTATTACAGATTATTTTACCTGGACCAACAAAGATGGCAATTATGATGTGGGTGGAAGCCAGTATATCTATGGTGAAAAGCAATTGAGTTTCATCGAGCAGAGCAGATGGCAGTTCTACAGTGATCTGGATCTGTATATCGAAGAGTATGGTCGAGACAATCTATTGGAAGTTAGTGAAGTGACCATTACCAGCAGTGCGTTTACACCCCATGATGATCGGCGTCAGGATGATGGATATTATATCGAAGCGACATGGACCTATAAGGATTCCAGTGTTTTGAATACCAATGAATTCATGCATACCGGTTTCTTTTATGTGACCAAGGGTGAATTGCAGACGGATCGTTATGAGATCTTCAACTTTGCTGAAACATGGGAAGGCTATACGGAAGCGTTGGCGGAAGCCTATGATATGGAGGCTTAGTTATGGCAAAACGAGTGCATGCTATGGATAAGACCATGAAAAAGCCGGGTCTCAACCAAAAATTGGCAGCATTGATCAAAGCAGATGCGATGCCTTATAACCTTGGTTTGACCATTGCACTAGTGGTCGTGGATGTATTGATGGTGCTATTAGTATTCGGCATCAATTCATTCTCCACATTGAGCAAGAATATCTTTTTGATCATCAATGCAGTGGTATTGGTATTGTTATTGATCGTCAACCTGGTGGTATTCTTCTTTATCAAAAACCGAAGAGTTCCTTTATTTGAAGCCGGGATCGTTTTGCTGGTGTTGTTATTGGTGGTGACCATACCGGGTAACTATTTGGTCATGCGGGTCAACAACAGCATGAATGCTATGATCAATACCAGTGGTACGGTCACTGAGTCGGTGGATACTTCCATCGTGGTCTATGGTTCGACCATTACGGATCTGAATGGATTAAATGGTAAATTATTGGGTATCGTTCCCGATACGACCTATGCTGAAAAGAGTCAGGAACAGATGGAAGCCAATGGGATTTCCGTCACAACGGTCGAATACGATTCGTTCTCGACATTGCTATTGGCTTTGGTGGGTGGTGATGTCGATGCGGCAGCATTACCGGGTAACTATGCCACCATGTATGGCAATGAAGCGACGTTGGAAGAACATATCGATGAGTTCCATTCGTTATTGGATTTTCAGACTGTGGTCGAATCCACGGTCGAAGTGGATAACGAAAAGGATCTGACCAAAGAACCGTTTTCTGTTTTGATTTTAGGAAGTGCGGATGGGTTGACCGACAGTATCATCGTTGCGACATTCAATCCGATTTCCATGCGTTTGACCATGAGTTCGATCGCGCGTGACTCCTGGGTACCGATTTGTGGTGGTGGTTCCAATAAGATCAACTCGGCTTATCCAACAGGTGGTTTGAGTTGCATCATGTCCACGGTCGAAACATTGTTGGACATCGATATCGATTATTATTTCATGGCCAATTTCCAAGGGGTGGTCGATATCGTCGATGCCATTGGCGGGATTGTGGTCAATAACCCTTATGAAATTAAGGATGGTCAAACGGCGAGCAGTGAACGCGGTCATGCGACAGTCTGGGTACCGGCTGGTGAAAACGTACCGTTGAATGGTGAACAGGCATTGGCGTTTGCGCGTGAACGTAAACTGTATGCGATGGGCGATTTCCAGCGTCAGATCAACCAACAGACTGTTATCAACGCGATTTTGACGAAGTGTCTGCGTATTCGAGATTTGAATACGATGCTCAATATTTTGCAAGCTGCTGCTGATAATATCGATACCAATATCAGTCAAAATCAATTGATTGATTTGTTCAACTATACGATGCAAAAGATGGCACGATGGAAATATACAGATGACCATCCGGAAAAACTGGTGGACATCGTCGGCAGTCGTGTCACTGGATATAACTCTTCCATATGGAGCGAATCCGCTGGATTACCATTATCCATTGTCGTTCCGTATGAAGGATCCATTGCGGACAACCATGATGCGATCCAGCGTAACTTGATGATCGACAAGACGTATTCTTCGAATAAATATATGGTTTTCGATGCGTCCTATGAATTCGTCGCACCGAAAGTGTCCAACGAAACGTATAGTGAAGCCATCAAGCAAAGCCAGACCCCGCCAAGTTACTGGTGTGAAAGCACGGGTGGTACATACAGTAATGGTGCTTGTGCTTGTCCGGTGGGTACACAGTTCGTCTCTGAAAAAGGCTGTCAGACCGTTCAGACGGATTACAGTACGTATACGACGGATACGGCGTGCGTGGCGGCCGGCGGTAAGTGGAGCTGGGATAGCAATTCCTGTAGTTCTTCATGCCAGGCTGGATATGTGGAAAGCACGTATGGTTACTGTACCGTGAATGTATGTAGTGCCGATAATCCGAGTGGTTGTACCACAGAAAGTGCATGTACCGGTGTTGGGAATGTATGGAATGGTACGTATTGTTCGATTGGAAACTCATGTAGTGTAGACCATCCGGAAGCGTGCAAAAATCAATCTGATTGCGGTAAGGCAGGCGGATACTGGGATACATCAACGGTAGCTGGTGGTGTATGTGTCGCTAAATGCCCGGATGGTTACGAACCAGATAACAATGGTGTTTGTAAGGCAAAACCACAAGAAACACCAAGTGGATGCCAAGTTGGGCAGAAATGTGATGCAGCGAATAAACAATCATGTAAAGATAACGGCGGAATTTATGATCCTGCCGCAGGAATGTGCATTGCAACAACAAGTTCTTGTTCAGTTGGATATCATATTGATTCAACTTTAAAAGAATGTGTTAAGGATACATCGACCCCGTCGAACTCGCCGACGATAAAACCGTCTACTTCACCAACAACTCAACCTTCTGATAAACCAACTTCAACACCAGGATTACAATGCAATAACGGACAGGTTCCAAACGAAAGCGGTACTGCTTGTGTTTGCCCGTCCGATAAACCTGATTTTAGTTCTGGTTCATGCGCGGCATGTCCAACAGGTACGCAGTGGAACGGTTCTTCTTGTCAGACAATTTCTACGACTCCGACTTGTGGAGAAAATGAACACTTAGAAAATGGTGTTTGTGTGCCAAATATACCTACGTCCTGTGATCCTGGATTCCATTTAGAAGGTAATCAATGTATTAAGGATGAAACAGTACCTCCCACTACATGTGGAACTAATGCAACCTTAGTTGGGACTGAGTGTCAGTGTGATTCGGGCTATGAGGGAAATCCCTATACCGGATGCACACTAAAGCCTACGGATTCACCTTCTTCAGGTGGTGAGTCTGGAGGCCAGGGCGGTACTGACCCTACTCCTGATCAATCAGGTGGGCAAGAAATTGGTAATGGAGTCTCTCCTGAACAAGGTACTAATACTGAATCTGAGCCTCCGGTATCGGATGGTACTGATCCTGCAGCTCAAACTGCGACATTGTTCCGTAATGCATTTAGAAGTTTAAGATTCATTGCTCAAGAGACAACATATCAATCTATCGATATGAGCAAGGTCCCTGTACTTCGTGCATAATTAATTTACTAAGGCAGAAACGATTTCACATCGTTCTGCCTTTTTTCTATAGTTAAAACCATGTAAAATAGAAGCACAAGGAGATTTATACGATATGAAAATTGGTGTGCTTTACATTATGTCTGACCTTCACGGTGTTGAAGAGAAAGACCGCAAATATGTAGAGAATCTATCCCAGACCAGCGGCCAACAGCTTGAACTGGTTCATACCATCGACGAATTGAACAATTATGATTTCAAGATGGTGTTTATTGCTACCGGTGGTACCGAAGGCAAATTCATCAAAATCGTTCCGGAATTACCTGAACCGATCTTCATTCTAACCAGTGGTGAATCCAATTCACTCGCTGCATCCATGGAAATTTTATCTTTCATGAAGCTCAAAGGGTTAAATGGTGAGATCATCCATGGAAAACCTGAATATGTTGCCAAAAAAGTCGCTCAGTTAGCCAAAGTGTTTGAAGTCAAATCCAAACTCAATGGTTTCAGACTCGGTTCCATTGGTAAACCCAGCGATTGGTTGATCGCATCCGATGTGGATCCGATCAATGCCTATCGTAATGCCGGTATGGTCTTGGTAGATATCCCCATGGAAGAATTATTCGATGAAATCAATAAATGCGAATATCCGTCCAATGAATTCACATTGAGAATCGAAAACAGTGATTTCGATAAAAACGAAATCAAGAAATCCCTGGAGATCTACGGTGCGATCAAACGATTGTGTGATAAGTATCGTCTCAATGCCGTGACCATCCGTTGCTTTGATTTATTGGGACCAATCAAATCCACTGGTTGCATGGCATTAGCCATTCTCAATGCCGAAGGTATTTACGGCGGATGTGAAGGCGATATGCAGTCATTGGTATCCATGTCCGTAATCGGATTACTTTCTGACAAACCGGTATTCATGTGCAATCCAAGCCGTATCCTGGATGAAAAATCCATGATCTTTGCTCATTGCACCTTGCCGTTGACCATGATCAGCGAGTACAGTCTGATGACGCATTTTGAAAGTGGACTCGGCGTTGCCGTACGGGGCAAGATCGACACTGGTGAAGCCACGGTATTCAAATGTGCCGGCGATCTGTCCAGACATTTTGTTTCCAAAGCCAATATCGACAACAACTTGTGCGAAACATTCTTGTGCCGCACTCAGATCCAGGTGACACTCGATAAGGGTACGTCTTATTTCACAACAGATCCGATCGGCAACCACCACATGGTCGTCAATGGGGATTACAGTGAATTGGTTGATGAATTCTTCAAATGGGTGAAATAACCATATTCTAAAATAAAAAAATCGCTCCAATCGACGGAGCGATTTTTTATGCCTTTTTATCGAATTTCTTTCTCTTAAGGGAATGAAGGAGGAAAATTTGAGCGAAACATCTTTTATGAACAAAAATGGTTTTATCCCACCCATCTTTTGCTGCTGGATTATTGATTTGGTAAATTCAAAATGATATTGTGACCATGAAAGGAGGGATTATGGCTACATCAAGTTTCTTTTGCACCCCTGTGCTATCGGAAGATGATTTTCAGCGTCTTTTGGAAATCTTGGAAGAAACCAAACCTGTTGAAGTGAAATCCAATATTGATATTCACTATGCTACTGAAGAAGATTTTCGTAAATTCGCTCAAATATATGAAGCTAAACGTGCACGGAGATTACAAAACAAAAGTGATAAATCTTTATGATTTTGTGCTGTTTAATCAAAATGGAATCGATATTGCCACTGACGCAATTCGAGATTTTTCATGTTATCCAAACCCAGAGATAGAAACTTTTTTGAAAGAAAAAGCAATAAGTTATGAAATGAATGACATAACTCGTACAATGTTGGTTTTTAAAAGTGATTTATCTCGGTTCTATGGGTTCTTTTCACTTGCAGTCAGGGATTTACATGTCGATGATCTTGGTTCATCTGCTAAGCGTAGACTTTTTGGAACCGCGTTCCAAATTAGGCAAGTTGTAAGTTGTGTTTTACTGGGACAATTTGCCAAAAATTATACGTTACCTGAACTAAATCGAATTAACGGTATGGATTTGATGGACTTGGTCATGACACATGTACAAAAATGTAAATCGATTATTCCTTTTAGAGCTATATATGTGGAGTGTCAAGATAATCCGTATCTTCGATTTTTCTATGAAAAAACAGGTTTCAAATTTTATCGATCTAATCCGCTCAATGGATTGTTAATTTATATAAAGGGAGTCTAACATCGTTAAGAAGGTTAAAAAAAAGTCAATTTTCAGGCTTCACGTCTCTTAAGGATGTGAAGAGGGATATATGAGTTATTTTTCAACCGTCCGAATGGTGACAACAATATCCGGATTTGATTTTCTTAAATCAAGTATTGATGATTATTTGGATCAACATTGTTGTCCAGATGACTTGAATCTACTTTTAGAAAGCAATATGGATTATTATCAGATCGATGATTATGGTGTCTATTTTGGATGGGACAACATTCGATGGTACGATCAATTCTTTCCTGAAATCATTGCTTTTTGCGATGCACTGGAAAAGATTGAAAAGCAATCGTTTGAGTATCAGTTTCTCCGTATTGGTGAAAACTATGATGACATTGAACAGATATATCGCTTAAAAAGCGGTAAATTGCATCCATTTTATCCGATTGTGCAAATTGCAGGTGGTTTTGACCATTCAATTTAAGTGGTTTTACCATTCGATTCACTGATCCATGTGACCATTCACATGATTGTGCGGTTGATAAACCATACCGGTTTGGGTTATCCTAATACGCATGAATCGTAAGCGGAAGGTTCCCAGATATCATAAACATCAATTTTTCATCAAAATATTCTTCTTGATCATGACCATACTCATCGATATTACGTGGGTATTTGTGATCAACGGAGTGAACTTATATGCGAATCTGAATAAATGGGTATTCCTGGCAGTCAATGTCATTTCTTTTTTGTTAGTTTTGCGGATCAACTGGCTCTGTTTTAGAAATGTTGTAACACGCCGCATCAAATTCGTTCAGAAACTTTCCGTTAGCGGAACATTAATGCTGATTTTGGGATGCGTCGGTTTTTATTTTGTGTGGCGGATCAACTCTAACGTGATCAAGATCACGGACACTTCTCAACCTGAAGTCAGTGTATCCAGCAGTTTTGTCAGTGCGGATAATTCCATTCTTTCACTCTCGGATTTAGATGGTTCAACCATTGGCTTTATGGTCGACAATGGTCAAAATGGTATGGCCAAGCAGAATCTTGAAGCGGACAGTGTAACAGCCACATATATCAATTATGAGAATTACAATGACCTATTAGCGGCCTTATCGAGCGGCGAAGTCAAAGCGGCCGTATTGCCCAGTGACTATGAAACTTCTTTGGCTGGATACGAAAACATGGCGGCCATTTCGACATCTTTGCATGTTTTATCCACAGTAGAACTGGGTACAGCCACTACTGAAAATACCCAAGGCAATGATATTGATCTGACCACAACCCCATTTACCGTATTGATCGCCGGTATTGATGATGGCAGAAGTGATGCCATGATGGTCGCTTCATTCAATCCATATTCCCTTCGTTTAACCCTGACATCCATTCCACGTGACTCCTACGTCCATCCCGCGTGTTACGTTGGTGAAGCCAAAGACAAGATCAATGCAGCCCGCAGTGTTTCCCGCGACTGCATGATCGCAACAGTTGAAGATTATCTTGGAATCAACATTGATTTCTATTTTGAGTCCAATTTCTCCGGTGTCGTTGATTTAGTCGATGCATTGGGTGGTATCACCATCACTTCTGATGTTGAATTCGATGCGCAAAACTCCGATGCCGAACGTGGTCACTACACTGTGCATATCTATGAAGGTGAACAACGCCTTGATGGTGAAGGCGCATTGGCCTATGCCAGAGAACGCCATGCTTATTTGACCGGTGATTTCCAACGTCAGCAAAACCAACAACAAGTCATCGAAGCCATTTTGACGGAAGCATTGCGAATCCGTGATGTCAATACGATGCTCAATATGCTCGATGCTGCCGGTGACAACATTTCCACCA
>CALVCY010000027.1 GCA_944326175.1 uncultured Erysipelotrichaceae bacterium | reverse complement strand
AAGTCTTGCGCAGCATGCGAAAAGTCCATATTCCTTTGATCGCAGCCATCGTTTCCATGGTGGTCAATTTCTTTGGCAATTATGTTTTTATCTTTGGACATTTTGGTGTACCGGAAATGCAGATCGCGGGTGCGGCGATCGGCACTGTGATCGCCCGTGTTTTCGAGTGTGTGATCGTGCTGGGTTATCTTTTGATCGTTGAAAAAGATATCCGGTTTCACATTTCCCATGTTTTTATCAATACCATGGACATCCGTGATGCGTATTTGCATTACAGTATCCCGGTAATGGTATCGGATATGTTACTTGGATTTGGAAATACAGCCACTAGTGTCATTATCGGACGCGTCGGTACGGCTTTTGTTGCAGCCAACAGTATCGTAGCGATGTTACAGCGTTTATGCACGGTGTTTACCCAAGGTGTTGGGAATGCGGCCAGTACATTGATCGGTAATTCGGTTGGACGTGGTGAAACCCAAACAGCCCAACAGCAAGCGATCATTTTACTGAAATTAACTGCAGTTTTGGGTGTGATTTCAACGATATTGATTTTGATCAGCGGACCGTTTGTTCTCATGTATTTCCATGATGTATCCATCCAAACCCGTCAAATCGCACAGACATTGATCTATGCCATTGCCGGCATGATCATTTTCCAGAACTTTCAAAGTGTCATCACCAAAGGGATATTGCGTGGCGGTGGTGACACCGATTATTGCCTGCGTCTGGATGCGGTCTATATGTGGATCGTTTCCATCCCATTGGGAGTATTGGTCGGCTTGATCTGGCATTGGCCACCATTTACCGTGTTGATCGCATTACGGATCGATTGGGTCATCAAAACGGTGATCGGGATACGTCATATCGTAAAGGGTCAGTGGATCCGCGTGATATAAATGAATCAAACAAGGAGGAATGATGATGAAGTTATTGGTTCAAGGTGATGATTTTGGTTTTACAAAGGGTGTGACATTGGGCATCATCGATGCCATCGAGCATGGCATCTTGCGCAACACGGGGTTGTTTGCCAATATGCCGTCAGCCATCGAAGCAGCGGCATATATCCGCAACAATGATCGGGCTTGTTTTGGGATCGATTTTAATATCGTGTCCGGACCATCGGTCTCCGATCCGTCCACCATCCCGCATTTGGTGGATGAAAATGGACAATTCATTCGCAGCGGTGCACGTTTGAAAGATCCACGTTTTGCTACCATGGAAGGGCGGTTGGAGATGTTCCCCTACGATGAAGTTTATGGTGAGATCAAAGCACAATATGATCGTTTCATTTTACTGACTGGTAAAAAACCAGGTTATCTGCATGGGCATTCGCTCAACCACGAAAACTATGAAAAAGCCATTCGCCAGCTCTCCGAAGAAACGGGAATCCCTTACAGCAAAGATATCCAGAAACAATATGGATTTCGTAGCATGATGGATGTGCTTGCATTGATGCCAAAGGACCCTTCGAAGATCAAAAAGTCATTTGATCCTTCTGCCCAGCTTTCCAAAGATACGGTAGCGTTGATCATGGAACATGCGGATTATCTGTTGGGTGGTGATTATGCGCTCATTGGGGGTCACCCTGGATTCGTAGATGATGAATTGATGGGTTTGACCACTTTATCATTGGAACGGATCAAAGACCATGCTATGTGTGTTTCTGAAACCATGAAACAATGGATCAAAGATAACCACATCGAATTGATCACGTATCAGGATTTGATGATGAAATAATCATTTAAGGATGGTTCGTCCATCCGTATTTTTTTCAACAGTCATCATATATGGTCAAACCATCGCTATAATAATGAAGGAAAGAAGGATATCCTTATGAACGAACCACTATTGATCGGTGTTAGTGCCAATCGCGAATTTGTTGATTTTCCCCATTCCACGGGGCTTGATCGAACCTATATCAATTCCGCTTATATCCATGCCATTCACAAAGCTGGAGCGATCCCAGTGATCATTCCGATATTGGAAGACAAGGATGCATTGATGTCCATTATCGATCAGCTTGATGGGGTCGTTTTGTCCGGAGGGTCGGATGTGTCGCCATTAAGATATGGTCAACAACCCATCCCTCAATGTGGTGCGATCGATCCGTTGGTGGATGCGTTCAACCTAGCATTGGTTGAAACCACATTGGAATTGGATAAACCATTATTTGGCATTTGCCGAGGGATGCAGATCATCAATGTTGCATTGGGTGGCACACTGGTCCAGGATACAACTAGCCAGATCCCCCATTCCATCAAACATGATCAACATACCATTCCGTATGTGCCCAGTCATGATATCACCATTGAACCCCATAGTTTTCTCTATCCGTTATATGGTTCGACCACTTCCGTCAACTCCTTGCATCATCAATCGCTTTCTCGATTGGGCCAAGGCCTATTCATCGCTGCTAAAGCCAATGATGGAGTGATCGAAGCCATCCAGAGTCATAATCGATCAATCTATGCCGTGCAATGGCATCCGGAGTTGATGGCGGATCATGATGATCCAAATGGCGTGCTGTTTTTTAGTTGGATGGTGGAAACCATCAAAAAGCATGGTTGAACCATGAAAATTAAGGACGCTCAAAGCGTCCTTTATTTCATACTTTCTGATAGATATGGAATTTGAGATATTCTGTCTCCGGCACACCCATCAATATCGGATGATCCTTGCTTTGTTTTCTTTTTTCGATCTCTCTTAATCGCGTCCCGGTTTCTTTGGCAGCCCGAATGATCATGCTGTCAAACAAATCGCTGTAAGCAAAGTGGGAACAACTGGCTGTGGCTAAATAACCACCGCGTTTCAAGATCCGCATGGCATCCCCATTGATCCGTTGGTAACCTTTCATTGCAGAAGCGATGGTGGATCGGGATTTAGTAAACGCCGGAGGATCGAGGATGATCACATCATATGGATGGGATCCGCTTTTTTTCAATTGGTCCAGATAATCAAAACAATCCGCAACGATAAAATCACAGTGGTTTTCATAATGGTTCAATGTCACATTGCGTTTGGTCATTTCCATGGTAGATGCTGAAATATCCACAAAAGTGACATGGTTGGCCCCATGTTTCAACGCATTCAATCCAAAGCTTCCGGTATGGGTAAAACAATCCAATATGGTTTTACCATGGCATAATGAGCCAATGGCTCTTCGATTGTATTTTTGATCTAAAAAGAATCCGGTTTTTTGACCGTGGATGATATCGACAAAATACTGGATCCCGTTTTCGGTGATGATGGTTTCAACCAGATCACACTTTGGTTTATCCACTAACGGATACCATCCTTCATATTCATCCAATCCTTCTTTGATGCGTAATGGACCTGTATTACGTTCATACAATCCATCAATGGTTTGACCATATTTTTCCAATGCTTCCACCAAATGGTTATAGATCACATCTTTGCGCATTTCCATGCCATAACACATGATCTCCGCTACCAATACATTATTGAATTTATCAATGGTCACACCCGGAAGAAAATCACTCTCTCCAAAAACTAAGCGAACATTATCCAGATCATCCATCACATCGATGCGATACTGCAATGCATGATCCACTACACGACACCAATACGCTGTATCATACGTGTCAGATGCATTGTTACTGAACAGTCGGACTTTGATCTTGGAATGATCATTGATCAATCCACATCCCAAATAACTTCCTTTGTTGGAAACCACATCCACGATATCCCCATTGGCATAATCCCCATCGATTTGGATGATCTCATCCCCATATACCCATGGATGTCCGTTTTTGATCGATTCACTTTGTTTGCGCGTGACATAAACCATCGCTTGATTTCTTTTCTGCATGGCATTGATTATATCAATTTCCATCATGGTTAAAATCATCGATATTCTTTATAATTGAATCAAACAGGAGGAATACGTAATGAACAACCATGAATTGGCTCTTCATGCCCTCAATCAACGTCGCACCATCGTCCAGATGGTCCATGCCGCTTCTAGTGGACATCCAGGTGGATCATTATCTGCGACCGATATATTGGCCATATTATATTTTGAAGTGATGGATATCAACGCAGAGAATGTCAAAACCATCGATCGGGATCGTTTCGTTTTATCCAAAGGCCATGCTTCTCCGGCGTTATATGCCGTATTAAGTGAAAAAGGATTTCTCGATCATGACCAATTGGTCAACGGGTTCCGTCAGATCGATACCGATTTTCAAGGCCATCCCAACATGAATGAGGTGGATGGTGTGGACATGTCTACCGGTTCCTTGGGACAAGGATTATCCGCTGCAGTCGGGATGGCCTTGGCCAATAAGATCGATCATAAACCCTATCGTGTGTATGCATTAATCGGGGATGGTGAAAGTGAAGAAGGGCAGATCTGGGAAGCGGCCATGGCCGCAGCCCACTATCAGTTAGATAATCTGTGCGTGATCGTGGATTATAACCATTTACAGATCGACGGCAATGTGGATGAAGTGATCGGACCAAGCCCATTGGATGCTAAATTCAAAGCCTTTGGTTTCCATGTGGAAACCGTGGATGGTCATGATTTTGACCAATTGCGCGCGGCATTCCATCAAGCCCGCTTGATCAAACATCAACCCACTGCCATCATTGCCAAGACCACTAAAGGAAAAGGGGTATCTTTCATGGAAGATAATCCATCCTGGCATGGCAGTGCACCAAATGATGAACAATTTGAGATCGCAATGCGCGATCTGGAGGAACCCCATGAGTAAGGAAACCCGTACGGCCTATGGTGAAACACTGGCAAAATTAGTTGTAACCAATAAAGATATCATCGTGCTGGATGCTGATCTTTCCAGTGCCACCAAAACGAATCTGGTCAAAAAAGTCGCGCCCGAGCAACATTACAACTGTGGGATCGCCGAAGGGAACATGATGGGTATCGCCGCTGGAATAGCGGCCAGTGGCAAAACCGTTTTTGCCTCGACGTTTGCCATGTTTGCTGCCGGCAGAGCCTTTGAACAGATCCGCAATTCCATTGCCTATCCGAAGTTGAATGTCAAGATCTGTGCCACCCACGCGGGTTTAAGTGTGGGAGAGGATGGTGCCAGCCACCAAGCGGTGGAAGATATCGCATTGATGCGATCTGTACCCAATATGCAGGTATTTGTGCCAAGCGATCAATATGCGACCGCAAAAGTGATCGAATATGTCGCTTCGACGAAAGAACCTACGTATGTGCGTTTAGGACGAAGCAAAGTCGAGGATATCTATGGCCTAGACAGTTCGATCGATCTATTCAAACCCAATATCCTTCATCGTGGATCCAACCATAAGGTATTGTTGTTATCTACCGGTTTGATGAGTGCGATGGCACTACAAGTGGCAAAGAAGATGGATCTGACCATGGCGGATATCATTGGGATCAAACCATGGGATGCACTGGCATTGACCCAGTTGATCCATGATTACGATTGTATCGTCACCTGTGAAGAACATTCCCGTATCGGCGGATTATATTCTGCCATTTGTGAATTGGTCTGTGCCACAGCACCCAAGCCTGTCGATTGTGTGGCCATCAACGACACGTTCGGAGAAAGTGGTAAAGCCAAGGATGTATTGAATAAATATGGGTTGAGTGAAACACATATCGAACAAGTCGTGACGTATATGCTCGATCAGCATTAGATCCAATCAAAGCCGGGTATCCCGGCTTTGATTTTATGAAACAAAAAAGATGAAAAGGAAGATGATGAACAAATATGGATTATACCAAAACCAATGCCACTACCATCGATTCATGGATCCAACAGGGCTGGCAATGGGGCATCCCCATCGACCATGATACCTATGTGGATGCAACCAATGGGAAATGGGATATCCTTTTGACGCCAACTAAACCCATGCCCCATGAATGGATCGGGGATATCCATGGTTTGACCATACTCGGACTGGCTGCCGGAGGCGGCCAACAGATGCCCATCCTCAGTGCACTGGGTGGCCACTGTACCCTGATGGATTATTCCAAAAAACAGTGTGAAAGTGATGCAATGGTCGCCAAACGGGAAGGGTATGATATCACCATCATTCAAGGTGATATGACCAAACGCTTCCCATTTGATGATGCATCTTTTGATCTGATCATCCATCCGGTTTCCAATTGTTATGTCGAAGATATCGATTTTGTCTTTCGTGAATGCTTTCGCGTCCTAAAACCCGGTGGGATATTCATTGGTGGATATGATTATGGTATCAACTATATCTTCAATGATGAGGAAACCGAATTGATCGACACCTTACCCTATAATCCTTTGAAAAATCCCAAACAGATGGAATCGGCCATCAAAAACGATGATGGGATCCAGTTTTCGCATACGATCGCCCAACAGATCGGCGGTCAACTCAAAGCTGGTTTCATATTGGATGATATCTATGATGACACCAATGGTGAAGGCCCATTGCATGAGCATGGTCTGCCCACCTTTATTGCAACGCGTTGCATCAAACCACGTTAGATCCAACAAAAAAGCACCGAGGTTTCGGTGCTTGATTGTTTTTCTGGTGTCCAGTGAGGGACTCGAACCCTCGACCCACTGATTAAGAGTCAGTTGCTCTACCAACTGAGCTAACTAGACGTTGCGTCCATTAGTATAGCAGATGAAGGTATAAAATCAAGGGGTTTTTTGAATGCATTTTGGATAACGGATTTTTTGAAAATCGCCATCGTTTTTGATAGAGTAAATCACAGAACGATTGATTACATCCAAACGTTTGAAGGAGCAATATTATGCAGTTTATCGTTATTTTTTTGATCGTATTCGTTTTGATGATCGGTTTCAATGTCGCCGGCAGTCTGATGGCCCGCCGTTATGTCGATAACTTGAATCGATTGCAATACGAAGATCCACAAGGATGTTTGAAAAAGTTGGAAGGCTTTCCCGCTAAGATCCTTTTGCCGGGGTACAATCGCGAGTTGGTCAAGGCGGATATCTATGCGCGGATCAATGATGAGACCAATTTAAATAGCACATTTGAAAAACTCAATGGTTATGTGGAAAAGAAACATTCTTTGCTTTCCATTCGGGATAAAGCGATGGTTTATCAAAAACAACTCAGCTACGCTTTATACAAGCATGATCGAACCACTGCACATTTGCTCAATAGCAAATTACAAGCATTGAAAGCGAACAAGCATGTGGATGATTTGACCAAACGACTCATTGATGAATCCAATACCTGTGTACAGGTATATATCGATCACAATTATGCATATCTGGATAAAGCCAAGCAACAAGTGGACTCAGTGGATAATAAGGTCGTTTCAGGCATCATGCATTATCGTATGGCGTATCTGTACCATATGCGCAATGATCAAAACCATGTCAAAACGCATTTGGAAAAAGCCACCACGTTGCTTAAAGGTAGTGAGTTGGAAAACGTGATGCAGCAGGTGAATCAAGATCACGGATTGCTGGATACGGTTGCTATTTAGCGATAAATGAGCATAAACCTTTCTTGCGATATCGGGTGTGATAGAATGAAATCACATCAAAACGATAGAGAAAGGAAGGTTTTTATTATGTGTACTGGCTTGGCTTTTCAAGCAAACGATCGTTTCTATTTTGGTCGGAATCTGGACTTGGAGTGTGGGTACGGTGAACATGTCGTGGTCACACCACGCTCTTATCGCTTTACTTTTACCAATGGTTTGACCAGTGATGATCATGATCCTTTACTGGGCATGGCCATGGTGATGAATGATTATCCGTTTTATTATGAAGCGTGCAATGCGCATGGTTTAGCCATTGCCGGACTCAATTTTCCCGGCAATGCGGTATACCATGCGCCAAAGGATGGATATATCAATGTATCCCCATTTGAATTGATCCCGTATATCCTGAGCCAGTATCATTCCATGGATGAATTGAAACACGATCTAAATCGATTCAATCTGACCAATATTCCGTATAGTGCGCAATTGCCACTGGCACAATTGCATTGGATGGTTTCCGATGGCTCGACTACCCTGATATTAGAAAGCATGAAAGATGGGTTACATGTCCATGATGATCCTTATCATGTATTGACCAACAATCCACCCTTTGATTTTCATGATCAAAATATCGTCAATTATCTCAATGTGACCAATCAAGTGGCGGTGAATCGATTTGCTTCATCATTGAACATCCAACCTGTGGGTGCCGGCTTTGGCGGCATCGGCTTGCCCGGTGATGCCTCGCCAGCCAGCCGATTCGTCAAAGCCGCATTTCTAAGAGCAAATTTACCCGATATCAAAGATGAGAACCAGGCGGTCGCTCAGTTCTTCCATATCTTGGATAGTGTAGCCATGGTCAATGGGATGACGTTGACCAATACGGGCAAGTATGACTTGACCTTATACAGTGCCTGCATCAATGTCACCAAGGGGATCTATTATCTTAAACGCTATGACAATATCAATGTGGCATCTATTTCGCTTTCTGATCTGGATACTTCCGCAACATCCTTGCTATGTTATGAACAACCCTCATCACCCCTGGTCAATACCATGGTTTGCGTGGGTTGATGCTAACAAAATATATGTCCTAGATTTTTCACAAACTGTGCTACAATAACCACCGTATTTTTTTACGATGGTTTGCCCATACCGGCAGATCCTGCCGGTATTTTTGATGGTCAAGCCATCATAATCAATCATAGAAAGGAAGTGTTACCATGAGTGAAATCAAAGAAAACAAAATGGGTGTCATGCCGATCAATCGACTGTTGATTTCCATGGCTGTCCCCATGATGATCTCCATGTTGGTCCAGGCCTGTTATAACGTGGTCGACTCCATGTTCGTTGCTCAACTCAATGAAAATGCGCTGACTGCTGTTTCTCTGGCATTCCCAGTGCAATCATTGATGATCGCTGTGGCCACCGGTACCGGTGTCGGTATCAATGCTTTGGCATCACGTGCCTTGGGTGAAAAAAACCATCAAAAAGCCTCCGCTGTCGCCAATAACGGGATCATCGTCATTTTCCTATCCATGCTTGTGTTTGTCGTGTTAGGCTTGACAGCCAGTAAACTGTTCTTTTCCGTTCAAACCACGGATGCTCAGATCATCGGTTATGGTCGCGACTATTTGATGATCGTGACCGGATTGAGTTTTGGTATTTTTCTGGAAATAGCTTTTGAACGTATCTTACAGGCTACTGGTCGAACCATGTATTCCATGATCACTCAGACCGTCGGTGCGGTATTCAACATCATTTTTGACCCAATCATGATCTTCGGCCTGTTCGGTTTTCCAGCCATGGGTGTGGCCGGTGCGGCATTGGCCACCGTGCTGGGACAGATTCTAGCGGCCGCACTGGGCTTGTATTTCTGCCTGAATAAAAATCCGGAAATCAAGATCGATATAGTGCATACCAAACTCAATGGTACGATCGTGCGCATGATCTACGGCATCGGTATCCCCAGTATCATCATGCAATCCATTGGTTCGATCATGACATTTGGCATGAACATGATCTTGATCGCATTCTCTTCAACAGCGACCGCTGTATTCGGTGTCTATTTCAAACTGCAGTCGTTTGTCTTTATGCCAGTTTTCGGATTGAATAATGGGATGGTTCCCATTATTGGCTATAACTATGGGGCTCGAAAACCGAATCGAATCATGGAAACGTTCAAGTTGTCCGTTATTTATGCCACATTGCTGATGGCTATCGGTT
>CALVCY010000026.1 GCA_944326175.1 uncultured Erysipelotrichaceae bacterium | reverse complement strand
TGCCTCGATTCCAGAGTGGATCTCACGTTTGATCTATACCAAAGCATCTATGGTCAGATCATCACTGAATTGATCGAAAAGATCACGTTTGATATGGATTATGCTCATGTGGATTTCTATGATTTTACCAATGATGCCCTCAATGATTTATTTGAAGATAACATCCATGATGTGATGATGTTTTATTTGTTGCATCTAATGGATGCGTTAGGATATCGCATCGATATCGAATTACCCAATGAAAAACGTAATATCCTTTATCAATTCAATATCGAAGCCGGACGGATCGAACCCTTCGTTGACGATGGTCATAACCATCCCACACTGTCATTGATGCAACTCTATACGATCATGGCATTCCTGAATGCATCATCTTTTCATGATCCGTTATTGGAAGAATTCGATCCGATCGATCCGGCATTGATCCAGGATATGCTCTCTTTTATACGCTATCATCTCGGCTTTGAGTTAAAAAGTGCACGATTATTGCAATCGTTGTAGCCAATCGTTTGCTTTTGTGGTTAAATAGTACACGCTTTCAGGCTATGGAGTCGGTTGTCTTCCCAGACCACTTGCGCAGCTTGGAAGGACATCAAAGAAAAGGGAGAAAACAATGTTGACAAAGGAAGAAAAGAATGTCGTGTTGAGCAAGTTTGCTCAAAAAGACGGCGACACCGGTTCGGTTGAAGTGCAGGTCGCATTATTGACCTATCAGATCAACAAACTGACCGAACACATGAAACAGAATCCGAAGGATTATCATTCCAACCGTGGTCTGTTGAAGATGGTCGGCCGTCGTAAAAACTTCATGCGTTATTTGATGAAGCACGATGTCAACCGTTACCGTAAACTGGTTGCGGATTTAGGTTTGAGAAAATAGGCCAATGGCCTATTTTCTTTTTTGCTTTTCTTCAGGGAAAGAAGTGGTTGGACCATGCGCTATACGATCCAAAACGATCGATTGATCATTGATCAATTTATAATCAACATGGATTTGATTTCTCAAATCAAATCCGTTTTTCCGATGCGACTGGTTCAACCATTGATCAATGAAAAGCAAGTACGATTCAATGATCAGATATTGACTCATACCGTCATGGTTCAATCGAAACATGATCGTTTGATCATCCCGTTGGTCGAACCAACGATCCCCTATGGGATCAATCCATCTTATCTAAACGTATTATATGAAGATGAGTTGTTTTTGATCGTTTCCAAGCCCAAGGGAGTGATCATCTATGATCCAAATGATCTTCAAAATCCCAATACCTTGATGGCATTGATCCATGGCTATTATCAAACCCATGGGATTCACGGTGGTATCTATTATCTGCATCGGCTGGATAAAGATACCAGTGGGATCGTGGTGTGTGTCAAATATCAGTTGTTTGTGGGCATGCTCAATGACTATTTCGTCAACCATGATATCCATCGTCAATATACGGCAATGGTGAAAGGAATGGTCAAACCCCGACATATCGTGATCGATCAACCCATTGGTAAAAACCGACACCAAAACAATCGGTATATGGTCTTGCCCAATGGTAAACCATCTAAAACAGAGATCGATGTGATCCAATATGGTGTTTATCAAAATATACCGGTCAGTGTGGTCCAAGCCACTTTGCATAGTGGTAGGACCCATCAGATCCGTGTGCATATGCAATCCATCGATCATGCGATCATCAATGATCCGTATTATGGTTCGATCATCGATCAAAGTGGTTTGAAATTACATGCATCGCATATCGAATTGATGCATCCTCTCACTCAAAAAAGCTTATCCATCGATGATCCGATCGACTATCTTTCCGCGTTGAACCATTAATTGCTTGTTGGATCATTGCCATTGTGGAAAGTATATAAAATAAATCCGGCGGGTGAACCGAATCGAGCATCCAATATGGTGGTACCGGCCCCATTGTTGATATCCAATACTGTATTGCTCAATGTATACGATCCATGCTGATAATAGGAACACCCTTGCGTTTCATAGATCCCACCGATAAAGGGGATATAGATCTGTCCACCCAATGAATCCCCAGCGACTACTCGATCCACATTGACACTGATTTTTGACACGATATCCGGGGTATGGGTCACGACCAAGGTATACATGGTCGGAGAGAGTGTATTGAGCAAGGCGATATTTGGGGTTTCATTGATCATATTGGCTAAACCAACCAATTGGATGGCAGAGGTATTCTTATTGCGAATGGTGATACCACGGTTGGTGATATTTTCAAATTGGGCATTGGTAAGGATCGTATCCACTCGGGTCGAATCCCCATTGATCAAATCATGTTCACCATGGACATAGAATTTGCCTAATGGTGCCACCAATGCATCCAATGCATTCGTTATGGTTTCAATGGTCGAACCATCGATCGTTGCATGATCACTGAACAGATCTCCACCGAAGATGATCACATCCGGATCAGCTGCATTGATGGTTTCGACCAATTTATTCAATCGGTCTTCATCAAAATATTCCCCGTAATATAAATCTGAAAAGAATGCAATCTTCACCCCTGAAAAATCATCACTGATTTTGTTAGAATAGATTGCAATGGAACGGGTCTTAAACGTTACTGGTGCGATCCACACACTGTGAGCAATCATCAGTAACAATCCCACCAGTATCCCACCGGTGATCACCAACAGTTTCCACACTGTTTTCATGACGATTATTTTACCATCATTGCTCCACGATGGTTAGAAGGGAAAACATGGCTGCATTTTTAATTGATCTGGACGGGACGATGTACCGTGGCATCGATCCGATCGACGGCGCGATCGAATGGATCGATACTCTCAATGCCTTCAATGTCCCGTATCTGTTTTTGACGAATAATTCTTCTCGCACCCCCAAACAGGCCGCAAATCATATGAATAAGATCGGTTTTCATGTGACGCCGGATAAATTCTATACCTCTGCCATGGCGGCCGTATCGACGATCAAGGCGGAAGATCCATTGGCGAAAACCGCGGCCTATATCGGTGAAGGCGGCATGTATGAAGCCTTGATCGAAGGTGGATTTGAATTGGACTATCATCATCCCCAATATTTCTTTGTTGGATTAAATCGGGAGGCGAGTTATTCCGATTATTCGGAGGCTGCACGGTTGATCTTAAACGGGGCGAAACTGGTGGGGACCAATAATGATCGGATCTTGCTTTCGGAAGCTGGTGCCAATGTGGGAAATGGTTCAATCGTGGCGATGTTAGAATACTGTACCAGCAAGGTGGCCATCAAGATCGGCAAACCGTATTCCCCAATATTTATCGGTGCATTGAAGAAACTGAAAGTCAATGCAGACGAAGTGTTCATGGTCGGAGACAATCTGGAAACCGATATCGCTGGGGCGACGCGTGCCGGATTGAAATCCATCTTTATCGATAGTGGGGTCCACCATCTGGAAGATATCGCGGATTTAGGTATTCAACCGACGTATTATTGCAAAAACGTTTTGGATATTGCGACGTTGTTTTAATTCATGGATATCGGGCATCCGCGATCGGCGGATGCCCGATTCGATAAATTTAAACTGGAATTGATCAGCCCTGATGGATTTTTGGGTTCGTATGTTCATATCATTCAACTATGTCATACCACTAACCTGATTTTGCCGTTTAATGTAGACGGTGAGCCATAATATGGAACGTCCTTATGCAATTGATGATCTAAAAGCATTATCCCCTGATCTAGTGAATTGACTGTTTACTATTCCCAAAACAATGAAATTGTTGTTAAAGACAACCAGTCTCAACTTATTGCTATTTGGTCTATTAGAGATCATTGTTGCCCTTTCTGTGGCTATGAAGATAATGTTAAGAACGGTTATCAAAAAACGGAGCCCAAAAATTTGTACCTAGAGAGTGTGGCAGATCTTTTTCGATGGATACAAAAACATCCGGTGAATACAGTCGATTCAATCTTGAAAAATGGAGTGCTTTCATTGAATGTGAATTAAACGGTATGTCTTCAAGGAAGACTGTTGCTATGCTCGGCATTAATAGAAATATAGCATTATTATCGTGCCATAAGCTTTATTCTGCTCTAGATTCTATTCATATTCAGAATGCAAAGCTACCTGGTCATATTCAAATAGATGCTAAGAATATACCGATTAATTTCAAGGGATAGAATTACAAAACCATGATACGTAGCTCAAAGCGGCGGAAGTCAAATCAATCCACAAGTAAAAATAATTATTCATCATGTGTTGTTTCAACGATTGATGATCAAAATCACATATTTCTAAAGGTAGCTGGGTTTGGGAAAGAGACGAAAGAAATTTATTCAAATTGAATTGACAAATCGAACATGGCTTAACTATATGTGGTGATGACTTTTGGTTCTTGGAAACTGCGTGAATATGGGAACTGTAGCCTAGAGACAGTAAAAGCTGAGTGCCATGCAAATGAGCATGGCTTCTCGTTAAGTGACATAAATCAGATACATTCAGAATTTGAATCGTTTTTTTTGGATTATCATAGCATATCAACAAGACACCTATAGCGTTATCTGAACTAGTTTATTTATATAGTAAAGCAAAGAAAACGGATTTAGCGAAATTCTAGCTCTAAGTAAAAACCACTTACACTAAAAGAGATCTTCGGATAATTTTAGAAGATCTCTGTAGGCTCCGTGAATAGAAACGATGAGGATAGGGTAAAATGGGTTGGAATAGGGTTGAATGACTCGGCTTTTTTGTTACAATTTTAGTGGAAGTAAACGGCCGTTAAAATCTTTATGTTTGGAGGTGCAAACCAATGGACAGGAATAATTGTAACTGTCACTATCAGTCTAACTAGAGTAGAATCGAGGAATTATGAAAAAAATATTTGCAGTATTTCTTTCTGGAATATTATTCTTTGTGAATTTCCTTTCTGTTTCTGCAAATAACGAAACGAATGAGTTGGATGAATACCAACAGAATAATATTACATTAAGACAAAACTTCATTGATTCTGGTGTTGACATTAAAAAGGTAGACAATTTAGTTTATAAAGTTAATAACGGGATCATGTTGGATGCTTTTAATCCAATATATTCGGATTTGCAGCCTGCAGTAAAACTATTTGATTTGAACGAAGGCCATTATATTGAAAAGTATGTATATCCAGATGGGTCTATTAAAAAAATCGAAGTAAAGGGAGGCTTATTTGATTTATTTCGAGGGGTAATTCAAGGAGGTAATCATACTTCCACAGGATACTATTACACTTGGACGAACGCTCAGATATTTGCTACGTGGGGTGCAGTTACAGCTACGTATAGGGCAGATTTTGAAGGATCCAATACAGGAGAGGGTCAAATAAATAGAGTTTATGATCCAGGAGTTACGGTGGCAGGAGGAACGTTTGCTAATGTATCACTTACGATCCAAAGGCAAGTGTCAGATTACAATAATCCTGCGAAGGCTCAATTGTACTTTGAAGGTACACTCGTTGGTGATTGGGGGCAGTCAACTTTTTATTTAAGACTGTATGTTCCACATTCATCTGGTGCGTACTGTGAGTTTTCTACTTGGTATTAAATATGAGTAAAAGTTTTCATCATTTAGCGTTAGTTCTTATCGTCATTGGTTTCGTTTATGTTTTGGTTTATTTGAAATCGAATCCAAGTTTACTAAGCATCGCCACGGATAATGAGAATTACGCTTTAATGGATGTTCTGAAAATTCGCAATATAGGGATTGTAGCTTTAATTGCTGGAGCTGTTTGCTTTATTGCAGGAATAAAAACGGACTCGAAATGAAGTCCGTTTTTATTTACCATCGATTTGAAAACTGGTAGTGTTTGGTTACATGCATCAATGCTAGTTTTAACCACTGCAAGTATGATAAACGTACATATACCATATCCTTTCCTTCCACCCTTGTGTGGACAGCTCACGAAAAGATCAATGGGTATTTTTACGACTTTCATGCCATAAATGGTATACAAGAAGGCATTGTATAGTGAATCATGAGGCTTAGTCGAGTTGTTCAAGTTTATCTTCGATCACCTGAATCGCGACACATCCTGGACCACCTTGAACGATGCAAGTGGGACATAGTGGCAACACTTCCACGATATGGTTGGGGAATCGGGTGTTGATGGCAGAAACCATCTGCAATGCCATTAATTCGTTATCCGCATGGACGACGTAGAAGTGCTGTGGTTTATCCATATCCACTTTGGATTGGATATCATCCAGTATCTTTTTGGTCATGGCTTTAAGCGTGCGGGTAATGGCAAATTTATCCAAATGGCGTCCATCGGGTGTGATGGTCACCGCCACTTGTAAATTCAACAAACCACCCAATTTGGCAGTCACGGCATTGCAACGTCCGCCTCGTTTTAAAAACTGGAAATCCTGCGGGACAAGGTAACTCCATGTCGTTTCTCGGATTTCATCCAGTTTGGTAATGATTTCATCCATGGTCAAACCATTATCCGCCAGTTTACGAGCATAACGGACCATATATCGTTGAGGTCCGGCAATGGTTTTACTGTTATATACCGTAATATTTTCTGGATGGTCATAACCAAGACGCATCGTGGAAAAACTGTTGAATGTACCACTTAATCCATCGGCGATGGTAATGGCGATCCCTTGTTCCCCTTCATTTAACGATCCATAGGCATTTTTGATGTCATAGGGAGAAGGTTGGGAAGAAGAGGGGACCACATGATCCACGATGATCTTGGATAACAAGGTTTCCGGGGATAATTCCACATATTCCTTGAATGATAAGCCATCATAAAGGATCTGCATGGGCACAGCGATGATATCGATTTTTGAAGCAGCTTCCGGAGAATACTGGCAACAGGTATCGGTAAATATTTTCATGAAAGGGATCTCCTTTGAAATGGTTGAACCATTTAACAAATCGATTATAACAATGTTAAACGATGGTTAAAACCATAAACAATGCAAGTTATCTATCACTTTCATGATAAACTGGTTGCGCCTATGAAAAAGATATACTCCATCCTCTTTATTTTACTGATGATGGTTCCAACCATACATGCTGAAAATAACAGAGTTCTCGAAGAAAAACTGGATATCCCCATCGTTTATGGTGATACCACCATCTCCAATTCCATTCGCTCTTTTCGTAAACTTCAGTCATCTCTCGTCCATCGTCCCAAGGTCAATACCCATGGGATCTATTACACGGCTTACAGTGCTGACAGTGACGCAATGATCGATTGGTTGATCGATATTTCTCGTGTTTCATCCATAAATGCCGTGGTGATCGATATCAAAGACGATTCTGGGTATTTGACCATCGACAGTGATGATCCACTGATCCAATCCATCGGTAGTTCCATCGATATCATTGATGATATCGAATCCACCATCCAACGCTTGCATAACAATGGCATCTATTGCATCGCTCGGATCGTAACATTCAAAGATCCATATTTGGCGAGTGTACGCCCCCAATGGGCTTTATATACCAATGATGGCCAATTGTATAAAGATGACAGTGGTCTAGCGTGGATCGACCCCACCAATCCACAAGTGTGGGATTATATACTGGCCTGTTGTAAAGCGGCCGTGGATGTTGGCTTTGATGAGATCCAGTTTGACTATATCCGTTTTACCACCGAAGGGAAGATCTGGGAAATCAATTACAATGGGATGGATGATGCCCAAAAAATGGCTGTGATCTGCGACGCGGTGGATTATTTTAGCGATCATCTTAAACCATTGGGTGTATATGTCTCTGCAGATGTGTTTGGTTCAATCATCGGTAGTGAGATCGACAGTGCCATCGTTGGTCAAAATTATGTCCAACTGGCCAAGGAATTGGATTATATCTCTCCAATGATTTATCCCAGTCATTACGGCAATGGCTTTTTTGGTCTGGATGTACCGGATCTCTATCCCTATGATGTGATCTATAATGCATTGAGTCAATCCAATGCATTGTTGGATCCATACCGTCACGATGGTCAAACCATTGCTTTGGTACGACCATGGCTGCAGGACTTTACGGCATCTTATTTACGAAAATACCGTGAATATGAAGATGAAGAAGTGGGTCTTCAAGTCCAAGCCAGTTATGATTGCGGATCCATGGGATGGTTATTGTGGAATGCCTCCAATACATACCATGTCGCATCATTTTATGACTGAATGATTTTTATACGATGGTTGAACCATCGTATTTTTATATGGACATCCATTGTATTAATATTGCCGATTCTCA
>CALVCY010000025.1 GCA_944326175.1 uncultured Erysipelotrichaceae bacterium | reverse complement strand
ATCTCCTGTTCCCGTTCATTCAATGGTTTGAATGCTTTCATATAGGAAATGTTATCCTTCATCTGATCGATAGTAGACATACCAGATAAGACGGTGATGATACCATCCAACGATGCAACAAAGCGGATCGCCCAACTGGCTGGGGACGCATCGGGATCATACGCATGGAATAGATCCGTTACTTCTTTGGGTGGATTGGCTAAATTCCCACCTTTGACCGGCTCCATGACTACGATGGATTTACCATGCTTTCTTGCCATTTCATAATTGGCACGAGATGTGACTTTCGGATTGTCCCAATCCGCATAATTGATCTGCAATTGGACAAAATCTACTTCCGGATGGGCACTCAACAATTCATCCAACAATGCGGGATCACCATGGAACGAAAAACCCATGTGCCGGATCTTACCGGCATCTTTGAGACTTTTGACATAGTCCCAGATGTGATAATCATCATATTCATGATAATTGTCCCGCATCAAGGCATGGAGCAGATAATAATCGAAATAACCGGCACCGGTGCGTTTGAGGCTAGTTTCAAATTGGGCTTTGACACTGGTTTCATCCGGGCAATCCGTGGCATGACCATTCATTTTGCTAGCCAGTGTGTAACTTTCCCGCGGATAGCGTTCGACCAATGCTTTGCGGGTATCTTCTTCACTGGTCCCATAGACATACGCGGTATCAAAATAGGTGAACCCGTTTTCCATGAACAGATCGACCATTGCTTTGACCTGCTCGATATCGGTAACATCATCCTTTTTGGGTAAGCGCATCAAGCCGAAGCCTAGTTTAGGCGTATCCTTGCCAAAATAATCTGACATAAACGTTTACCTTCTTTCCTAAAATAATTTTACCCGTATGGAAACCAGACGGGTAAGTGTTTGAGAAAAAAATCGAAAATCTTTCAAAATATGGGCTGCAATGATGCGAAATAAGCATCGATGGCTTTATGATAACCATCTTGGGTTTCGATGGTATTGACCTGTTGTTTGATGGCATGATTATTGGGTAAACCTGAAATCATGGCAGCAGTATACGTGCGCATTTCCTTGATCGCGACGTTTTCGCCATGGATCTTAATCAATCGGTTAGCTAGTTCGATCAGAAAATCATGTTTCATCATTGGTGTGACCATGGGGATGGTTTGACCGTTCAATGCCGCATTGATTTGACAGATCAACCATGGATTGCTCAATAAACCTCTGCCAATCATGATCCCATCCACATGTTTCAACCGTTCCAAACCATCTTCAACACTTGTGATATCCCCATTGCCTACAACTGGAATGGATACTTGGGTTTTGACTTGATAAATATAATCCCAATTGGCTTGACCACTGTACAGTTGGCTACGCGTACGTCCATGGATGGCAATCATGGCCACACCAGCAGCTTCCATGGCTTTGGCCATTTCGATCACATTGATATGTTGCATGTCATATCCAAGGCGCATTTTAACTGTGACAGGTTTGTTGACATTTTCGACGATGGTTTTGACCAAATGATAAGCATAGTCCACATCCTGCATCAAATAGCTGCCAGCCTTCGCAGCCAAGACCTTTTTGACTGGACAGCCCATATTGATATCGATGATCTTACATGGACTCTGCGTATCTAAATATTTGGCACCATACACCATCGAATCCACGTCATGACCAAATAACTGCATCGCCAATGGGTCTTCCCCTTCCCATGTACGCGTCATATCCAAAGTCTTTCGATTGTGGTAAAGCAACGCCTTGTCACTGATCATTTCCGAAACCACTAGACCGGCTCCTAATGGATACAACAAGGAACGAAACGCCGCATTACTGATGCCTGCCAAAGGGGCTGCGATGATGGGCGAGGATAATTGGATATCTTTAATTTGCATAGAGTAGATCCGCCAGATCGTCTTTGGTAAAAACCATCTTCCGATTGCAGAAATGACACTGCATCTCGATCGTTCCGTCCTTTTCGATCAATTCTTTCAATTCATCTTTCGGCAAACTCGCCAATGCGTCATGGAAACGTTGCTTTGAACAATCACAACGATAACTGACCGGCATACTCGATAGGATCGACGCCTTCGCATCGACCATTTCGATCAAGCCTTGGGCATCGGTCCCTGAATCGATCAAATTGGAGACCGGTGGCAATGTTGCGATCGATTTTTCAACCGTTTCGATATCCGTTTCATCATGGCCGGGCATCAATTGGATCAACAATGCACCAGCGCTTTGGACATGGTTATCACCACGAACCAATACACCGACACTGACAACAGAGGGCACCTGTTCGCTCAATGCAAAATAATAGGCAAAATCATCCCCGATCTCTCCGCTTTGCAGTTTGACTTTCCCCACAAACGGCGTGTGGCCGTAACTTTCTCTGGAAACGGATAGATACCCATCCGTTCCAACGACTTTTCCAACAGCCAATTTCCCGTTTTCGGGGTAAACATCATCGCAATTGGGGTTGGCGATCATGCCTTTGACGGTCCCATCGTTTTTTGCGATCGCAATGATGGTTCCGCAAGGGCCATGACCGTTGATCTCGACGACCACCTGGCCATCCTTATCCTTTAATTGGGCACCTAACATCAATGTTACAGATAACGTGCGACCTAAAGCGGCCGTACTGGTGGGCAATAGATCATGGATCTTGCGCGCCGTTTCCACCACTTGTGTGCTGGTTAAGGCCATATAACGGATATGACCATTGGCTGAAATCGCGTGGACTAATGTATCTTCCATGGTTGAACCACCTTTCTACTTTCGAAACTTGAATCCGATCCATGCCCCACATAATGCGCCCAATACATGAGTCATTTCGGATATATTGTTAGCCTGCAACGCACTGTTGATCTGCATCGCTAAATACAGGACGATCACCACAAGAAATGTCAACGGCACGCCATGGCCTTTGGCACCGCCAAAACTGGCCAATACGATCATCATGAACACGATCCCACTGCAGCCCACCAAGGCCGTACCACGCGCGAAGATGATCTGGAATATCCCGGCAACGATTGCGGTGACTAACATCCCCACACCCAACATCTTGGCACCATAGCGTTCTTCCAAGATCGGACCTAACACCAATAGCAGTGTCATATTGGATACCAAATGACTCATATCGGCATGGACGAAGGGATAGGTCATCAAGCGAAGATACATCATTGGATCGCTCCAAGAAGTAAAGTAACAGGCAAACATCTGGTTGAACCATCCCACCGATAGAAAATTGATTCCTAATGCCAAGGCGCAAAGCAAAGCAAAGGTCAATGTTAACGGGGCATTATAGGTGATCTTGAATTTCATGGTCGTACCATCCTTCTATCAATCATTTCATTCTACAGGAAACAAAAAGGGGATTCCCCCTTTTTGTTGATATGCTTTACGCTTGCGTGATCGCAACCTCATTGGTTTCACTTTGACCAAAAATCAATTCATTGATCTGTTCTGCGGTCAATGTTTCCACTTCCATCAACTTATTGGCGATCAATTCTAACTGTTTTCCATGTTCCTGGATGATGGTGCGTGCCTTATCATGACAGGTATCGATGATCTTACGCACTTCTTGGTCGATCTCAAATGCGACCTGCCCACTGACATTGGTCGGATTATTGTAGTCCCGACCAAGGAAGACGTTACCATTACCATTGTCATATTTGACCGGTCCCAGATCACTCATACCATATAAGGTAACCATGTCCCGGGCAATATTGGTGGCCCGTTCGATATCATTACTGGCACCGGTGGTGATATCATCGAAATACAATTCTTCCGCACTGCGTCCACCCATCAGTGAAGTGATATTGCCCAACAGATCTTGTTTGGTATTCATCAATTTTTCTTCCTTGGGTGTCATCAAGTTATACCCACCGGCTGTGCCACGGGGAATGATGGTCACTTTCTGCACCACACTGGAATCTTCAAGGAAAAGACCGATGATGGCATGACCGGCTTCATGATAAGCCACGATCTTTTTGGTCTTATCATCGTATACTCGACTCTTTTTGGCAGGTCCCATCATGACACGGTCAATGGCTTCATCCACATTTTTGGTGGAGATCTGTGTATTGTTTTCACGTACAGCCAATATCGCCGCTTCATTGAGCACGTTTTCCAATTCCGCACCACTAAAACCCGGTGTCCGTTTGGCCAATGCCCCTAGATCCACATCACTGCTCAATTTCTTATTGCGCGCATGGACCTCAAGGATCGCTTCGCGACCTTTACGATCCGGTAAGGAGACGGTGATCGTCCGATCGAATCGACCGGGTCGTAACAACGCTGGATCCAAAACGTCCGGACGGTTGGTCGCGGCAATGACCACGATGCCTTTGTTTTCTTCGATCCCATCCATTTCGACCAGTAATTGGTTCAACGTCTGTTCACGTTCATCATGGCCGCCACCTAAACCGGCACCACGTTGACGTCCGACTGCATCGATCTCATCGATAAAGATGATGCAAGGCGCAGTCCGTTTGGCTTCCTTGAACATATCGCGCACACGCGAAGCACCGACACCGACGAACATTTCGACAAAGTCGGAACCGGAAATGCTGTAAAAGGGAACATTGGCTTCACCCGCGACGGCTTTGGCCAATAAGGTCTTACCGGTACCCGGGGAGCCGACCAATAAGACACCTTTGGGGATCCGGGCGCCCATATCTGCAAATTTTTTGGGCGACTTGAGATAGTCGATCAATTCTTCCATCTCCTGCTTTTCTTCATCACAACCGGCGACATCTTTGAAACGGACTTTGATATTACCTTCCAGACGCGCTTTGGATTTTGAAAATTCAAACGCTTTGTTGTTACCGGCGGCCCCACCCATGCGACTGAACATAAAGTAGGCCAAAGCCATGAAGATGATAAAGGGGACGATGTTGATGAAAAGATCCATCCATAAACTGGTCGCTTCCGCATCGGAGACGACCACGTTGATGTCATGGGTTTCCATGATATCCATCACTTCATCCAACTGGCCGCTGGAATTGGGCATGTTGGAAGTAAAGGAGATGGCGGTACCATTGTCATCGGTGTAAACACCACTGACACTGATCACATTGGAGCCGATCGAAACGGAAACATCTTCGACTTTTTCACTTTCCACGATATTTTTCATCGTGGTATAACTCACCACTGCACTGGTTGAACCATTGCTCATGTTAAACAATGAGAAGATGGCGATGACTACGACCAGATAGGGGATCAATGTCAACCAACTGGTTCGTTTACCATTATTCATTCAGTATTCAATTCCTTTCTTTCAAGCGGTCTATTTGGTATAGACCCGTTCATCCAGAATCCCCACCAGTGGTAACTGGCGGTATTTCTGATTATAATCCAGACCGAATCCGACGACAAATGCATCGGGGATCTCAAATCCGACATAGTCGCAATCCACATCCACGATCCGTCGATCCGGTTTATCCAATAAGGTCACGATCTTCACGTCGGCCGCGCCTTTGTTGTACATCAGTGTTTTGACGGTTTTTAGCGTTCGACCGGTATCCACGATATCTTCGACCAATAAGATATTCAATCCTTTGATGGATTGATCAAGGTCTTTATTGATCTTGATATCCCCGATGGACTCTGTTCCTTCGTAACTGGAAACATCCATGAAATCGATTTCGATATCCCCGTGAAGATGTTTGATCAACTCTGCCATAAACGGGACAGAGCCTTTCAATAGACCGACCAGCAATACCGATTTACCGGCATACGCACTGGAGATCTCATTGCCCAATGTTTCACAGCGTGCTTCGATCTGATCCATGGTGATCAATACTTCCTTGATAACGTTATTTTCCATGTTTTCCTCTTATTTTTCCCTTAAATGATTATGCAAACGATTGTACCATAAAGGCATTGAATGGTTCGGCATAATGTGACAAATCACATCCGATCCCACTAGCGAAAATGATCGAACCCTGCTTATTGGTGACCACTAGGGTATTGCGGCGGATCGCCATGGGGATTTTATGATCGATGAAATAACGATGCAAGGACTTATGACCAAATGAAAACAACATGGTATCCCCAGGTTGAACCAAACGCACGGTTAGTGGAAATTCATCGCAACACGCCGCAATACCCTGGCGAATGGTCCCTTGATCACAAATGGTAAAACCATCGTAATTTCGGGGCTTTAAATCATATAGTTGGACCGGTTTGAAATCGATCAAATGGGTATAACGAAGTTGGTTTTGATGAATCTCCAGTATGCCTTGATCAACGATCTGCCAATGACGTTTGACTAATATTTCTTTCAATTGAAGATAATATTCATCTTTATGGGAAGTAAGATCCATCGTTTGTTCGCGCATAAACCACCGCAACCATTGGATCGATAATGATTGAATGTCTTGGATAGCCAATGATCCATTGTTGACATGATCTTGATAAACTTGATATTCGACATCGATACGTTGGTTCAATCCATCAATGGTTTCAACCATTGCATCCATGGTCGCATCATCCATCAAAGAAACCACCTGGTGACGCAATTGATTGCGCCGATACGCATCCATATCGTTGGTTTCATCATTTCCATACTGGATGCCATGATCGTGACAATACTGTTCCAACTGAGTTTTACGATACGCCAGCAATGGTCGGACCACTTTCATCCCAAATAACATTCGGCATTGTGCCAATCCATAAACATCCACGTGCCGTCCACTTTCCTTTTGCATCAGATAAGTTTCGATCAGATCATCCTTATGATGCGCCAGCATCAACATATCCGCATGGTATTTCAAAACGACATCTTTGAAAAAACGATATCGTGCATTACGGGCATCTGCCTGGAAATTGGAAAGACCCGAAGCATGATAATCTTCAACGACACATTGGATTTGATGGGCCTTGCAATACGATTCGACGATCTGTTGATCCCGGTCTGCACTGGAACGATGATGATAATTCATATGGGCTACGATCAAGGTTACCGATTGATGGGTCAATACATCCAATAATGCCATGGAGTCGGGGCCACCACTGACTCCGACAACAATGGTCGAACCAGAGTAATCCTTAATGGTGAGCATGCGATTCGATCCGTTTTTCCTCATCCGCTTCCAATTGCATCTTTTCCGGGATGGTCATGATATGGACCATCTTGCCAAAGATGGTATTGAACAGGGAAATCAACGGATGATATTTGACATTGACCATACCGGTATATTCCACAAAGATATCAAACAGGATCACCAAGATCACGACCATAAAAAGTCCTGCCAACTCATGGAAATACGACACGATGGCACTGACCCCAAACATCGCACTCATGGCATACATGGCCAATACCGTATTGCGATGACCAAAATGCATGCGATACATCAATTGATGGTGAAGATGTTCCCGATCCGCCTGGGATACTGGCTGACCGCGTAACTTTCGCCGAACGATCGCGAGTAACGTGTCACTGATCGGTACGAATAAGATCAAAATTGGTAAAACCAACGTGATAAACGAAGCCGTCTTGAATCCCAATAATGCAAAGCATGCCAGTAAAAAGCCCAACCATAACGCCCCACAATCGCCCATGAAAATGGATGCTGGATGGAAGTTATACGGCAGAAAACCCATGGTCGAACCACAGACGATCAAGGTAAGAATACAAATATCCCGTCTTCCCATGAAAAAACCAAGCAATCCGATGACACAGGATACGATAAATACGATCCCAGCACATAAGCCATCCAATCCATCGATCAAATTGATGGCATTGGAAATACCGATGATCCACACCACTGAAAAAACGATACCGAATATACCCAGATCAATGGTCAAACCAAACGGTAAACTCAATACCTGTAATCCGATCCCACCATATACGATCGCTACCATTGCGCCAACCAATTGAAACAACACCTTCACCAATGGCCGCACGTCGAACATATCATCGATCAACCCACCGAAAAATACGATCGAGCCACCGATCACAATGGCATTCAATGTCGTATCCGCCTTCATGAAAATGGCCATAGCGATCATAAATGCCACATATATGGCGATACCACCGACTCGAACGATCTTGCCATGGTGTACCGTCCGCTTGTTTTCAAGTGCATAAATATGCAAGCGAAAACCCACTCGCTTGCATATCGGTACCAATACCATCGCGATCAGAAATGGCACGACAAAAAACGGAAATGCGCCTTCAACTAAGTTCAATCCATTCTCCTATACATTGAATCGAAAGTGCATGATATCCCCATCCTGCACCACGTAGTCTTTTCCTTCCAAACGCAGTTTCCCGGCCTCTTTCAATGCCGTTTCACTGCCATATTGCATAAAATCATCATACGAAAATGTTTCCGCACGGATGAATCCTTTTTCAAAATCGGTATGGATCACCCCCGCACATTGGGGTGCCAGCATCCCGTTTGTAAACGTCCATGCCCGACACTCATCTTCACCCACCGTAAAAAACGTGCGTAAATTCAATAATGTGTATGCACTTTGAATGACATGGTCCAAACCACTCTGGCCAATACCTAGATCTTCTAAGAACGCATCCTTTTCTTCACTGGAAAGACCACTGAGTTGTTCTTCGATCTCCGCACAGATGGGAACCACCGTACAATTTTCCTTTTTTGCCAAGGCTTCCACTTTTCCAAAATGGACATTACTGTATGGATCAGCGATTTCTTCTTCGGCGATATTGGCGATATAGATCACCGGTTTTAACGTAAGCAATTGAAATGATTTGATACTTTCCAACGCTTCCGCATCCACATCCACCAAACGTGCCGGAATCCCTTGTTCCAAAGCCGTTTGAAGTGTTTTCAGCAATTCGACTTCTTTGAGTGCCTCACTGTCTTTTCCGGTTTTTGCTTTCTTTTCGATACGGCCCAATCTTCCTTCGATCACAGCCAAATCAGCCAGACACAGTTCCAGATTGATCGTTTCGATATCCCGTAATGGATCGACCGATCCTTCCACATGAGTGATATCCGCATTTTCAAAACAACGCACCACATGGCAGATCGCATCCACTCCACGGATATTGCTTAAAAATTGGTTGCCCAGTCCTTCACCTTTGGAGGCACCTTTGACCAAACCAGCGATATCGGTGAATTCAAAGGTGGTATGGATCGTGCGTTTGGGTTTGAATATCGCGGAAAGATTATCCAGGCGTTTGTCCGGAACTTCCACGACACCGACATTGGGATTAATGGTGGCGAAAGGATAGTTGGCGGCTTCGACTTGGGAATTGGTGATGGCATTGAATAATGTGGATTTGCCGACATTGGGCAAACCAACGATACCTGCGGTTAATGACATATGTTTACCTCGAGAAAATCGTGATTAATCGTGATTAATATTGAATCAACGGATACTATTATGATGAAAAACCTTGGTTTATACAAGGTCAGTCTTGGACTAAATCATGGTAAGAACCATGGATGAAGGTGGTCAGATCATCGGGATTCAATTCGATCTGAACCCCCCGTTTACCAGCAGAAACCATGATCGTATCAAACAAGATCGCGGTTTCATCGATATAGGTCGGATAGTGTTTTTTCATCCCGATGGGTGAACATCCCCCACGGATATAGCCGGTAACAGACGTCAGTTTCGCTAATGGCAACAAGGATATGGATTTGAAGTGAGCCGCTTTCGCTGCTTTTTTTAAATCCATCTCACAATTGACCGGGATGCAAAACACCGCAATGCTGTTTTTAGGATCGATACATACCAGGGTCTTGAAGATCCGTTGAGGATCTTTATGTAAGCTCATGGCCACATGCATCCCATCCAGATGATCTTCATCCACCGGGTAATAATGCGGGGTATACGAGATATGCGCGACATCCAGTTCACGCATGACATTGGTTTTCTCCATATTCATGGTGCCATTATTATTGTATGATAATGCCATGAATTCAAGAGTAATGCATGCACCCACCATTGCTGTATTGGTTCCTTGTTATAACGAGGGATTGACCATCGGTAAAGTAATCGATGATTTTAAAATGGCTTTACCACAGGCAACCATTTATGTATATAACAACAATTCCAGTGATGATACCAAAGCCATCGCGTTAAGCAAAAATGTCCAAGTTTATGATGAATTCCGTCAAGGCAAGGGAAATGTCGTTCGTTCCATGTTTCGAGAAATCGATGCCGATATTTATATTTTAGTGGATGGCGATGATACTTATCCGGCCGACGCGGCCATAGGTATGGTTGATACCATGCTTGAAACGGGTTGTGACATGGTCGTGGGCGATCGGTTGAGCAACGGAACTTATTTTGCCGAAAACAAACGGGGTTTCCATAATTTTGGCAACAATCTGGTCAAAAATATGATCAATCAGCTATTCCATGGAAATATCCATGACATCATGACCGGGTATCGGGTTTTCAACAAACGTTTTGTCAAATGCTTTCCATTGATGAGCAACGGATTTGAAATCGAAACGGAAATGACTATTTTTGCATTAGCCAATAAATTGAAAGTGATGCAAGTACCGATCAATTACAAGGATCGTCCGGAAGGATCGTTTTCAAAGCTGAATACGTTTTCCGATGGATTCAAGGTGATTTTGACCATATTCAACTTATTGAAAGAATATAAACCCTTGATGTTTTTCTCGTTACTGGCATTACTTTGCGTCCTGTTTGGTTTGATCATGGGTACGCCCGTGATCATGGAATATATCCATTTCCAATATATCTATAAAGTACCTTCAGCTGTTTTAGCTGCGGCATTGATGATCATTGCGGTACTGTTATTGATCACGGGATTGATCATGGATTACATCAAAACGATGCGGTTGCAGTTATTGCAGATCGAATTGAATCATTACCCGGGAAATTATAATCATTGATTAGAAAGGATCACGTTTCTGTGATCCTTTTTATTGGTCAAACCACAGACAGAATTGGTCGTTATCCCTTATAATAAACGTAGAGATGGTCCTACCATATCCATAAAACGAAAAGGAGGATCGACACATGAGTCAAATCAAACGATTATCCAACTTCTTCACATTGATGAGTATCAGTGTACTGATGGTCCTACCATTTTCCGTTATGACGATATTCGCTCGAGAGACACCACTCCTAGAAGGATCGACGCTTGAACCCACACCATACACTAGCGATATGGTTGAACCATCGTCATCGTCAAGCGATCAACGCCCTAAAACATTGGTGCCGATCACAAGCGATAAATTCGTGATGACCCCCATTGACTTTGGAAAAACGGTACGTGCTTATTCCTATAGTCTAGCAAATGTGGAAACACCCGATAATGATGATACGACCACATCCAACGATGGAGTTACCACCAGTATGCTATCCATCGCCGGAGTTTCGATTCCTTATGACACGTATTTGGTAATTGACGAGAATGGAGTGCTCACCCAAGAAGGTGGATCAGAAGCAAACTATAATGTTTACTACGATCAAACCACCAATACATTGACATTGAATGACTTGACCATCGATGCTGCGTCGAATGAACCAGCGTTGTGCTATAACAAAGAAAACGAGCTCCCGCTTACCATTAATCTTATCGGAGAAAATACTTTCCAGGATGATCCAACTACGGCATCCAATGGTCTGATCATCCTCAACACGGATCTGATCATCCAAGGTAATGGAAAACTGTATATCCAGAGTTTTCTTCCAAGCGCTGATGCCATAGAAACCAACGGTATGCTGATCATTATCAGCGGTGAAGTTGAATTATTCGCCAGCGGAGAAACCGCCTACGGTATCTTGGCGGATAAAGTGATCATCAACAGTGGTAAACTGACGATCACAAATGTCAGTGTTGGAATCAACGCCAGTGTCATTACGTTCAATGGTGGAACCACCTCCTTTGAATCAGTTAGCACCGGTATTTATGGTTCAACCACAATCAACGATGGTGTTTTAACCATACAATCCACTGGTAGATCCATTGACGGTTCCATTACCGTGTCACCAACAGATGATAAAGTCATCTATTATCGTACAAGTACGGACGAAAATGATGCATCCATGGTTTTACCATGGGAGCCGGTTACCTTTGAATTGGACAGTACTTACCTTTCAATTACGCCCAATGAATTGGTGATGATCAACGTTACCGGATTAACACTGGATCAAACCGAGCTGACATTACCGACAGGTTCAACCCAACAGCTTAGCGTCACCATTACTCCGGAAGATGCAACCGATAAACGAATTGCCTGGTCCAGCAGTGATGAAACGATTGCTGTTGTCAGTGACGATGCCATCGTCACAGCCGTGGCTCCTGGTGAAGCCACCATTACGGTAACCAGCAAAGATGGACAGCACAGTGCATCTTGTACCGTCACTGTATACAACCCGACTTCGATTACTCAGCATCCTCAATCCACTACGGTCAATGAAGGTGAAACCGTTACGTTTTCCGTTGAAGCAAGTGGCACGGGATTGAGTTACCAATGGCAACAAAAATCTAACGACAGAGAAGAATGGCTCAATATCGAAAAAGAAACGAATGCCACGTTTACATTCAGCGCATCCATGCAGATGGATGGCAAACAATACCGTTGCCAAATTACGGATGTGGCTCACACCATAACCTACAGTGATCCGGCACAGCTAACAGTGAAAGCATTGTATACCATTACGGTTCAAGTTAATGGAAACGGTAGTGCATCAGCAACTCCCACTTCCGTTAATGAAGGCACCACGATTACGCTAAGTGCCACGCCTGATGATGGATATTATTTCTCACATTGGAATGTCACCTCCGGTGATATCACCATCAAAGAGAATCAATTCGTCATGCCGGCAAGCGATGTAACACTGATGGCCATCTTCAATCCGATTGCTACAACACCAACCCCATCTATTACACCAACACCCACTACTAAACCGGACGATCATAAAGACGATCCTACACCGACACCCGGGCCAACTGATGATGGTGGACCATTTACCCGCAATGAATGTGGCGATGTCTTTGACCGATGGGGCAATCTGATTTGGGAAGCGCCCAATTGTGATGTTCCAACGCCAACCCCAACAACAACACCAACCACCCATCGTCCCAGCACGACATCCACTGCCAAACCAACAGCAACGCCAACGGCCACACCGACGCAAACAATCGAGCCAAGTGAAACGCCGATTGCAACTGCTACAGTAAGTCCGAGTCCAACTGCGACTGAGGTCCCTCAAAAAGAAAAAGAAATGGACTTTATGATGATCTTTATCTTTGCACTCGGCGGGATTGGTGTGGTTGCACTGGCAGTTATTGGATTCATCATTCTACGCAACAGAAGTGAACGATAGATCATTTCACACCTAAAAAATAAGGCAGACATGTATTGAATATGTCTGCCTTGTTTTGATTTTCAATTGTTCGTTGTTGTTAAATGTCGAAGCATCCAAGCGATCCCTTTGGCCAAACGCAACTCATTATCAACAAAATGATTCCCGGGATTCAGTTCAAAAAAAGTTTCGATTCCCTGATCATGGTAGAAGCGAGCGAGCTGTTCGGTATTCTTTTGAGTCGTCTGAAGGATCGAATTTTTAGTCTTAGATTCTTTATCCCCGATGGAAAAATAGATAGCTTTAACGGATGGTGAAATGGTATGATCCACCACATAATCCATCCATTGAGGAAACCATAATGAAGCAGATACACAAACGATCCCGCAAAAGCGATCACTTTGATATCCGCTGTATAAAGCAAATAACCCGGCTAAAGAATAACCAGCAATGATAATGGTTGAACCATCTGGAATCAATGATTCCACGATATGCATTACTTTTTTAAATAAGCATCGGCTTGACCGCCACAATCTGTATCATTTTTGAATAAGCGTGGTGCAAACCAAGGGGATAGGTCATCATTCCAATGGGGTACATTCAGACAGATCAAATCAAACGATTCAGTATAAATGGTTTGGACCATTTCAAAAATGGTATCCCCATCTTTTAAAGCCGTATTGACCAATACGTATGGACCACGTTGTGGTCCATACGTTTGGATTTGGATTCCTTCTCGTTCAATCATTGGTTTGAATGGTTTTGATCATTTAGTGAATGGTTTTACCATCATTGAATGCTTTACCCACGACTGGTCCGATCAGTCGATACGTATTGGTGGAACAATCAAAAATAATGGGTTTGAGTTTGTCATAATCCACCTTACCATTGGTCAATACGCTTTCATCCACGACCATGGATTCGATCGTTCCAACCAGTATCCCCGTATCATCATTATAATCGAACACACTGCATTCCAAGGTAACGGGATATTCTTCAATGATCGGTGCATTGACCACAGTACTGGGATGGACATGACAACCCGCCTTTTCGATCTTATTGACGTTAAAGCCGGATTCGATCCCAAAATAATCGGAGATGACTAAAGTATCTACAGTGCCAAAAGCTACAGTAAACGCATGGGTCTTTTTCAGATTTTCAGTGGTTTTGTGTTCGTCCAGATATAAGGTGATCTGACCATAATCACTTTGGATGCCCCATGCAGCATTCATCGCATTGGGAATGCCGTTTTCATCATAGGTACCAATAATGAATACCCCTTCGGGACAGATGATGGAATGCTTGGAATCGAATGTTTGAACCATGACTAAACCTCCTTATTCGTGTGCATATAGTCATTCAATGATTCGAAATAACGGATATTGTTGAGCACCATATCCATGTAATGGTCTAATTCACCGCCGACTGTATAGTCCGCTTTCACATAGGCATTGAGCCGACCATCTGCATAGAGCTGACGGACCACATGTTCATCCTTGGAGTACACGCCGATACTGGTCCCACCATATTCTTTGATCAGTTTGAACACCGGTACATCTGTATACCCATCCGCGATATAGATCATCCGTTCAAACGGGATCGGTCGTTTTTCCTTTGGAGTATAGGCATTCAGATCCGCTTCATTGGAAATATCCAGTACTTGTTTGTTGATACGAAAGATATATTGAGTCTTGGTGGTATAGTTGACCACATTGGCGGGCCAGATGGCATGACCATGGTCATCATAGACATACGCACAGGCATAGATCTTTTTTAAATACGGTGCAATGGCACTGTGGGAAACCAACTCATATAATCCACTGGAAATGACATAGTGTTCGATGGTCAAACCAAGGGATTTTCCTTTGGAATTGATATGGTCGAACCATTGCGGCAGACCGTCAAAGAATTCGATGGATCGACCATAGCTTTCCCACATGTCCCGATTCAACGGTCTGCCGCATGCATCCGCTTCTTTCATCAGCATCAACATATAGGATAAAATCGGATCCATTCGATTCATTTCTGTCTGTTGGCCGACTTTAGACCAAAAATCGATGGCATTGGTATAACCAAGAGAAGCCAGTAATTGATAATCCTGCATGTCCCGTGGCGAAAGTGTTTTGTCAAAGTCATAGATCATCGCTACTTTTTTAACAGTATCCATGATCAATGATCCTCTAATGCCAATAAATTCAATATCGCCTGCACATAGATCATCACCTGGGCTTTTAATTCCGATACCGGCACACTTTCATTGACGTCATGCAGGTTATACGGATAATCATGCGGGAATGCACAGCCAAAGGCCACGACGTTATTGATTTCCTTGGCATACGTTCCTCCACCGATCACCATCGGTTCACTTTCCGTATCCCCTGTAATATCCCGATAAGCTTTCAATAAACTTTGGATAAACGGAGAAGATGGATCATAGTATAAAGAGTGGACTGTATCGACGATATCGATGGTCACACCATGGCAACTGGCTTTAGCCAGCTTGTCCGCTACTTCATTTGGATCACATTGAACCGGAACACGGATATCGATGGAGCCATGGATCAAACCATTTTCATCCATGGAAATCAACCCGTTATTCATGGTCAATTCACCATATTGGTCCCGACAATAAATACCACTGGTACTGCCATTGGTACTCATGCCAAAAACATCATGGTAAAACAATACGAATTCATCTTTACACCCACTGTGGTATAAACCATCCATCAAATAAGCGATGGCATTAATGCCAAGATGGGGTAAGGATGCATGGGCACTTTTACCAATGACTTCGATGGTCAAACCATCATCCAATGCACTTAAAGTATAACTTACGGGTGCATCATCAAAATACTGCGTCAATGCTTTGATATCCAGATTAGCATCAGTGATGACCGCTTTGACTTTAAAGCATACCGCATTGGATACCGTTCCACCTTCAATGGATTTGATGGACCCACTTTTTCCAGCGAATGATGCCCCAACCATGCCTTTTTCTCCGAAAATTACCGGAAAATCACCATCCGGAGTAAAGCCATAATCCACCGATCCATACTTTTGGACATAATGGGTCAAACAACGGGATCCTTTTTCTTCATTGATGCCCATGATCAAACGGATCTTTTTGGTTAATGGGATCTCCATGTCGCGGATGACCTTCATTGCGGTCAATGCTGCAATGACCGCACCCTTGTCATCCGCGACACCTCGACCATAGACCACACCGTTTTCAATGGTCATATCATAGGGATCTTTGTTCCATCCATCCCCTGCCGGTACCACATCAAGATGACCGCAGATACCGATGGTCTTTTCACCCATCCCCATTTCGATATAACCGGCATAATTATCCACATTGACACTGGTAAAACCATCTTGTTCCCCATATGTCAATACATGGTTCAAACACTGGGTACATGTGATTCCAAAAGGATTTTCATTATTATTGGGATCATATTCCGACACCGATGGGTAAGCCACCGTTTCTTTCAATCGGAACAACAGTTCATCCATGTAATGATCCACATGGGATTCGATCAGTTTTTTATCCATATTTCCTCCTTGAGTGATGAATGGTCCGACCATAAAAACCAGAGTCATTCATCATCGTTTTATTGATTCAAATTATATCAAAATCCATCGTCATAGATTGAATCAACACTTTTGAATCGATTCGAAACAAAAACAACCGTCAGGGATCGAAATGATCCCTGACGGTTGTTGTTTAAAACTGGATAACCAATGCACCTTGACGCAGTATCTTGGGTGAACCATCGACAAAAGAGACGATGGTACTGGCCACATTATCCTTACATGGTCCATCCACGATATATTGGATCCGACCATTCAGTCTTTCTTTGACTTGATCGACCGTAAAGCATGCCGGTTCTCCGGAAATATTGGCACTGGTCAGCCAACAGGGTCCGATACCTTTTAAACTCTGCAATAAATACGGTTTATCCGGAACACGCACGGCGAGCGTGGGATGACCATAATCTTTTTTGGCTTTACCAACGATGGTCAAACCACCGGGTAAATGATCATAAACCACATATAGATAGGATTGCGGCACTTCGATCAAATCCAACAGTTCTTCGACACTGGATACCACCATCGGTAATGGTTTATCCTCAGGTCGGTTTTTGATCTGTTTTAACACATACTCATTGTCGTTGGTTGCTTTTAAAATCAATCCATATACGGTATCCGTTGGCAATGCCAACGGATACCCATGGTCTAACCATTGGTGAATGGTCGCGATCTCACTTTCCTTAACGATTTCCATAATGCATATTCACCCAAAGAATCCGATTCTTTCCATTGATATCTTTAAAACATTCAACCGTCGCATTGGGATTGATGGTTAAAACCAGTTCACTCAATGCTTCCTTTTGGTTGTATCCCATTTCAAACAATAAATGACCTTCGCCTTTCAAAATATATTTGGCATCAGTTAAAACAGAACGATAAAATTTCAATCCATCGCTTCCACCAAACAATGCCACATGGGGTTCATAATCAATGACACTGGATTCCATGGTCTCATCAGCTGGGATATACGGTGGATTGCATAATACCATATCTACTTTAATGGCATGGTCGATTAATGGTTGAGCCATATCCCCGCAATAAAACGATGCATCGACATGCAATGCCCTGGCATTGATCTTTGCCACTTCCAATGCATCATCACTGATGTCACTGGCAACCAACTTCACGCGTGGTTCTTCCAGCGCAACAGATAAACCAATAGCTCCGGAACCACATCCGATATCAGCCACATCAATGCTGGTATAACCATCGAATACTGTATCGATGGTTTTTAGTGCGTGCAATACCAACTCTTCCGTTTCCGGTCGAGGGATCAAAACCCTTGGATCCACTTTAAACCGATATCCGTAAAATTCAGTATAACCCAGGATATAATCCAATGGTTCATTCTGTGCTAAACGTTTGCACCCTTGGTCGAACCACTCCACGATCTGTGGATTCGCTTCTCTTACATATTCGGCATAAAGATTGATCCCATGGTCTCGGCACAGATCATTCATCAATAACATGATTTCCTGATCGTTGGCATTGGTATGCGCCAAATCTTTCCGAGCTTGCTGTACCACTTGCTGATACGTCGGCATTATTGTTGTCCTTCCAATTTCTGACGCTGCTCTTCTTGCAAAAGACCATCGATGATGGCATCGAGTTTACCATCCATGATCCGATCCAATTGATTGATGGTCAGACCAATCCGATGATCGGTAACCCGATTCTGGGGATAATTATACGTTCTGATTTTTTCACTACGATCCCCGGTACCGATCTTACTGCGGCGTGCCGCACCTTCTTTGGCTTCCTTTTCCGCCTTCATCTGTTCATAGACTCTGGCTTTGATCAAACGCAATGCGGTTTCCCGGTTTTCGATCTGGCTTCGACCATCCTGACAATTGACGGTGATGCCGGTGGGCACATGGACGATACGGACCGCGGAATCGGTTTTATTGATATGCTGCCCACCGGCACCAGAGGCACGATGGGTTTCGATGGTCAAATCACTTTCGGGAATATCGAATTCTTCACTGTCCAGATCTTCCACGTTGGGATAGACCCAAACCGTAGCAGTGGAAGTGTGGATCCGTCCCTGAGATTCGGTTTTCGGAACACGCTGCACGCGATGCGTACCACTTTCATATTTGAGGTGGTGATAGACATCGTTCCCTTTGATCAATGCCGAGATCAACGCAAAGCCGCCGGCTTCGCTTTCACTTTGTTCCAGTGGTTGGATCTTCCAACCCATTTTCTCGGCATACATCGTATACATACGATATAAGTCGCCGGCAAAGATATTGCCTTCGTCACCGCCGGCACCGCCGCGGATTTCGATGATGGCATCACAATCGTCTTCCGGGTCTTTCGGGATCAATAAGACTTGAAGACGATCAAGGATTTCGGGAAGCTTAGAATCTGCTTCTTCGATTTCAGTCTTTGCCATTTCTTTAAGTTCAGCATCATCTTCATTTAACATGGTTAAACCATCTTCTTTTTGGGATGCATACTTTTTATACAATTGATATTCATCCACGATTTGTTTCAAAGATGCCTGTTTTTTTGCCAAACGGGTCATCGTTTTGGGATCGGATAAGACTTCCGGGGACATCAATTGATCATTGATGGCATTATATTCATTTTCGATCTGTGCACATTTTTCAACAATGGGATTGGTTTCACTCATAATTCGGTTTCTCCTTTGATAATGATGGAAATGGTAGAACCATAGCATAGATGGTCAAACCATAGATAAAACCCTGATACGGATGATCAGGAATCAGAAATGATCGAACCATGCTAATGCTTGCTTAAGATAAACACATGCCATATGTTACAACACACGCCTGTTCATCTCAAGCATCCACGTGTCGCGATGGTTATATCATGGTTTCTCACCGGTCCACACCGCGCCGATCATACGAAGGTTAAACCAAGGATAACGAGAATTCACATCACAGCTAAATTGATCAAAGGGGGCTTTGACATGCGGAGCCACGTGCCAAAAAGAAACAGTATCGACAAAATCAATTGAACTAGTTGCCGCCACTATGTCCTGATAATAGGAGTCAATGCTTCCTGAAATCGGTACTGTTTCAGTCTGTCGATTCACATAATAGTGTGGCTCGTTAAACTTAATGAATTCAATGTCTTCAAGTTGGATATTTGACATCATTGTCCAATCAAACCATTCCATATGTTCATCCAATGCAATGAGATGATGATTCTGATCAATACCCACAAGGATATACGGATGACTCGTTTCTAACTTGTAAGTATCATATCGCTGCAGTGTATTGAGATCATACGTATTCAATCGAAAACCCGATGGGCCAATTTCCATAGCGTAGAGTTGATTATTATCAGCAATAAACGAGTAAAGAAATTCCTCTAAGTCGATACACTGTTTATTGGCGCCAAGCGGAAATTGATCAACAGCACAGATCGTATCAAAAACAGAACCCGGTTCTTTTTTGACCTGGAGAATCAAACGATTTCTATCAAGATCCGCATAATTACTTAATACTGGGATTGATCCGACATTGCCGTTGGACAAGTCAATTGTCAGTGTTTCATCACCACCTAAAATAATGTATTGATCATCGACGATTTTTGTATTCCATGCATCCCCTGCCTTATATTGACCAACATCGATCAATTGATGGTTTTGATCATACGTTTCGATGATCAACACATCCTGGGATAAATCATTGCTGGCATACACTAGCAGATAATCCGATAATTCAAGATGATTCTTAAAGGGTACATTGGTCAGATAAGCATGGTTGAGCATCAGCATAAAGGATACGGTGGTCAAACCATATAACGCACGTTTCATACCAAGATTATAATCGATTCCACTGGTTCAACCATCCTTCTTTTCCCTTTCATCCAGCAATTGATTGATACTGGTTTGATGGGTATAGATGCTGTGGTTGAAATTGAATGCATAGGCGATGATCACTCCAAAGGCGAAGAAAGGGACATTGGCAAAACCAAACGATTCCCCGACCAAAAACATCGGTGCGATCAATGTATTGGTTCCAGAAGCGAACACACAGATATAGCCCAACGCTGCACCAAATTCCACCGGAACATTCAATAACGATGCCAAAAATGCACCCAGGGTGGAACCAATGACAAATAATGGTGCCACTTCACCACCTTTTAACCCGATACCAAGGCATAGACTGGTCAAACCAAATTTGAATAGAAAATCAAACCAATACACGTCTCCAGAGAAAGCACCATGTTCGAGATCGGTCGATAATCCGGCATAACGTCCGTTGGTCAATACCATGATGATAGCGATCACACATGCCATGGTTACCATCATTTTTGTGGTATGACCATGGAATAAACGCGTCAAATGATCATGGATCCAATGGATGCTTCGACCAAACCATCCCCCGATCAAACCAAAGAGGATACTCATCAAAATGATATCGATCAGCATGGTCCAATCCATACCGGTGATGGTCAAACCATAGGTAAACGGATGCAATCCGCACCATGATGCCACCATGGATGCAATAAATGCCGAAAATCCACAAGGGATCAATAACATGGTATCCACCATCCCTGATATCGCGATCTCTAGCACAAAAAACATCGCCGTCCAAGGGGTAAGGAACAAGCCAGCAAAGCCGGCAGCCATCCCACAATAGACTAATATCCGTTTATGCGTGATATTAAAGGAATTGATGGTCGAACCAATGTTCATCCCGATCAATCCACCCACTTGCACCGCGACCCCTTCGCGTCCAACTGAACCACCACATAGATGGGTCAGCCATGTACTCACTAATGCCAATGGGATCAATATCAATGGAAGTTTTCGATCTTTGTAATGGTAAATATCGAACAATGCACCCATGACATCCATGGTGGATGCATGCGTATGCTGATAGATTTTCAAGATCAACCATCCAACTATTGGTAGGGCTAGCATCCATAAAACAGATATGGTATTGATCCGAATGGTAGTAACCAACGTAATCCCATAGGAAAAAATGACTTCGACCAATGCCACCAAGACGCTGATCAAAACCACCAATAATCCCAAGATGAGCGTGGTTTTTATATCATTTACTTTCAATGGATTCCCATTCATACCTTTTACCTGCTATTTTTTTATGGACCGGACCATCCCCATGACTCCGCTGATCAATACCACTCCAAAGACGATACAAATCGCTTGGACGATCGTATCCACGCCTTTGATCAATGCTCCATTGATCGTACCATTGATCACTTCCAGCATCGTATAGTACAAACCACCCCCTGGTACCAATGGGATCAAGGCACAGATCAAAAAGGTAATGGTCGGGATCCGGAAACGATGGGCCATGATATCGGAAAGTAAGGTGATCACGCTACTGGCCACAAACAAAGCCAGATAAGTGGATGAAACCATCAACAACGATCCATATACGATCCCACCGGATAAACCGACCAATGCGATCAATATCAATTGGGGATAGGGGACATTGAACAATAATCCAAACGCTGCCGATGCCAATGCACTGCTCAATGCTGTAATGATCATAATCCCACCCCCGATAAAAGCAACATGGTCAAACCAGACCCAGCTGCTATGGCAATGGCCACCATCAACGCTTCCCATAATCGGGTGATCCCGGATACGGGATCACCCGATACCGAATCCCGAATGGCATTGGTCATGGCTAACCCTGGAACCAAGAGCATAATGGAAGAGATGATGACGATATCCGCATTCACGGGTACGACCAATGCAAACAGATGGGCAAATAACGTTGCAACGGATGCACCGAGCATATTGGTAAAAAACGATGAAAAAGAAATGGTTGAAACCAAAGATACAGTGGTTTCAACCACCACACCCACGATCGCTGAAGCAAAAGCATCAGCGATCGTTCCTTTAAAAAATAAACCAAACGCAAAACAACACAGTAATGCGGCCAGCATACGGATGGTCAAACCATAGCCCTTCGCTTGATCGATTTCATCCAATCGCTGTTCAAATATTTCAATCGGTAATGGATCGTTGACTATTGCTCGACTCAAAGCATTCACTTTTTCGATCTTATCCAGATTGGTCGAAGCCATATGCACCCGTTTGATGTTATGCAACAACCGATCATTGATCGTACTGTCGACTTTGAAGGATACGATCAATAACGTAGGGGTGGCATACGCATCACAACTGGTTGCACCATAAGCTTTAGCAAGGCGCATCATCGTATCTTCGACCCGGTGCGTTTCCGCACCGTTTTGAAGCAAGATGATGCCGGCCTTGGTGATGATACGCGCCAGTTCATCATAATTGACATGGGTCAAATCCATCCTGGTTTCCATGACTTTCAGTATACAATGGATTGGAACAAAGGATGGTTAAAACCATGAATAAACGTCTTAATGAAATCATCGGACTGTATCATCTGTATCCCCTTGGTCTAACCAATGCATTGCATGACCAAACCAACATGAATCGTTTTGATATCCTGGATCAATGGTTAGACCATATCCATGAAATGGGATTTGATACGATCCAGATCGGACCCATGGCTCAATCCTTGAGCCATGGGTATGATACAGTGGATTATTTTCAACTGGATGGCCGACTTGGAAGCAACACTGATTTTCGCAAATGGGTAGATAAAGCCCATGGCTATGGGATTCGTGTCATCGTGGATACAGTATTCAACCACGTCTCCCGAGAATTCTTTGCATTTAAAGATCTACTGGTGCATCGCGAGCACTCAAACTATGTTTGCTGGTTAAGGATGTAAACTTTAATAATACAAATGCCCATCATGATCCATTCAGTTACCAGGGATGGCGAGGTATCGAAGATCTGGTCAAATGAATCTAAGTGATCTAAACGTCAAACACCATTTGTTTGAGGTCGCAAAATACTGGATCGAAACCTATGATATCGATGGGATGCGATTAGACAGTGCAGATGTGATGGACTTTCAATTCGTGAACTACTCGGCTACAAGTAACCGAGCTTCTAGCCTTTTGAAGCGTAGTCGTAAAGGCTATCTTTTATTCCTGCTTGACCGGGTGATATATTATGGCATAGTTTTGGCCATGCGCCCCGTAG
>CALVCY010000024.1 GCA_944326175.1 uncultured Erysipelotrichaceae bacterium | reverse complement strand
TTGCTGTTGTCTTTGTCATCGCACTCGCCGTATTTATCGGTTACCGTTATTGGGTCAGCAATAACCATGGTTCAACCACAGATGACACGAAAGTGGACAATACCATCAACTTCACTCATCCGGAAACCGGTGAAGCTGCACTCCCCGAAATGATCGTCCAACAAGATAATCCCGATATCCAAGTCATCTATGGTCAATCCGTCGTCATGCTATTGAACTCTTCCATCGACGGATACTATGAATTGACCGGGGACTATGGTGTGATGCATATCGAAGTCAAAGACGGATCCTGGCGAGTCACGGATGAAGAGTGTCCAAACCACATCTGCTCATCCACCGGATGGGTCAACCATGATTCCTATTTCCCCATCATCTGCATCCCCAATAACGTTGCCGTTATTTTGCTGGATGCATAGTTGAAATATCAAAAAGATATCATGCGCAATTATTCAACCAAACATTTGACGTATATGACCTTATTGTGTGCATTAGCCACCGTGGTCAATATAATGGAAACTGCTTTAGTCGGGACCTTCGGCTTTGGTTTCTTTCGCTTTGGTTTAGCCAATATCTTCGCATTGGTCGCTTTATATTTATTCGGCATCCGCGATATGATCATCGTCAACATCATGCGGGTATGTTTAGGGAATCTACTCAGAGGGACCATCTTCGGCTCAACGTTTTGGATCTCCAGTGGAGGGGTGGTCTTATCCACCATCATCCTGATACTCTTCTTTTATTTGAAAAGTTCCCGCATGTTTACCAGTGTCATGAGTTCTTTAGCCCATAGCTTAGGCCAACTATTGGTCGTATCCTGGTTCTACAGTCAATTCGGTATGTTCATTCTCTATCCATACTTTATCATCATTTCCATACCAACAGGTTTAGTCGTCGGTTTTGTGGCCAATATCATCATCAATCGACTGCAATCCCGAATCAACGCATTCTAAAAACCATCACGGCATTCTCTGCCGTGATGGTTTTATAATCGCGTTCCTGCCAGCCATTCAGGAAGGTAAGCCAATTTAACATTTGGGATCTTGGTACCAGTGTAACGATGGGTCAAAACCAATGAATAATAGCAATTTTCAGTTAGATTACCATTATACCCGTTCTTCGTTGTGCTTTCGCGTTACAAATGAAGCATGATGTGTATAATATATGCCGTTCAATCAAAGAAAAAGGAGGACTTATGGACTATCAGAAGATCATCAATATCGCTGTTATCGCCCACGTCGATGCCGGTAAATCCACTTTAGTGGATGCATTCTTAAAACAGTCCCATGTCTTTAAAGATAATGACAAGGTCGTCGATTGTGTCATGGACAGCAATGCTTTGGAACGTGAACGTGGAATCACCATTTATTCCAAAAACTGCTCCGTCACCTATCAAGATGTCAAGATCAACATCGTGGACACCCCAGGCCATGCGGATTTCAGCTCCGAAGTGGAACGCATCATCAAAACGGTGGATACCGTTATTCTGTTAGTCGATTCTGCCGAAGGTCCGATGCCTCAGACTCGCTTTGTCTTGCAAAAATCCTTAGAGCAAGGATTGCGTCCGATCCTGTTGATCAACAAAGTGGATAAACGCGATGCCCGTTGCGACGAAGTGATCGATGAAGTCTATGATCTGTTTTTGGAACTCAATGCCACGGATGAACAATTGGATTTCCCGATCCTATATGGTGTTGCCAGAGAAGGGATCGTGCGTTATGAACTGGATGATACCAATACCGATATCGTCCCGTTATTTGAAACGATCCTTAAGCACTGCCAGCCGTATCCAAATCGTATTGAGGAACCGGTAACCATGCAGGTTTCCGCACTGGCCTATGATGATTATATCGGTCGATTGGGAATCGGACGGGTTTTCTCCGGTACATTGAAAGAAGCCAGCAGTGTGGTGGTCAAAAATCCCAATGGTAAAACCAAACGCTGCAAGATCAATCAGGTATTCGTTTATAAAGGATTGTCCCGTGTGGCTGTACCAGAAGCACAATGCGGAGAGATCGTGATGATCTCCGGTATCGCCGATATTGAAATCGGTGATACGGTTTGTGATAACGAAGATCAGCAAGCTTTGCCGGCTATCAAAATCGAAGAACCGACATTGTCCATGAATTTCATGGTCAATACCAGCCCCTTTGCCGGAAAAAGTGGTAAATATGTCACCAGCCGTAATTTAAGAGAACGACTAGCCAAAGAATTGGAAGTCAATGTCGGTTTGAAAGTCGAAGAAACCGATTCGACGGATTGCTTCAAAGTCAGTGGACGTGGTGAATTGCATTTATCCATCCTTTTGGAAAACATGCGTCGGGAAGGCTATGAGATCGCCGTATCCAAACCGGAAGTCATTTATCATCGTGTTGACGGCAAATTATATGAACCGGTCGAAGAAGTGGTCTGTACCGTGCCGAATGAATACAGCGGGACCGTCATCAGCAAGCTAAACTTAAGAAAAGGCTTGATGAAAAACATGGTCGATGAAGGGACATATACCCGTATCGAATACGAGGCACCGACCCGTGGCCTGCTTGGTTATCGCAGTGAATTCATCAACGATACGCATGGTGAAGGGACACTCGTGCGTCATTTCAAGGAATATCAGCCGCATAAAGGGGAGATCCTGCAACGGACCAATGGTGCCTTGATCTCCACCGAAACCGGATCTGCCATGACTTATGCACTTTGGAATATCCAGGAGCGCGGTCAATTGTTTATCGGCCCACAAACGGAAGTTTATGAAGGCATGATCATCGGAATGGCTGCCAAGAACATGGATATGGAAGTCAATCCGATCCGTAACAAAAAAATGACGGCCGTGCGTTCTACCGGTGCTGATGAAGCGATGAAACTGGTCCCGCCACGGATCATGTCACTGGAAGAAGCACTGGAATTCATCAATGATGATGAATTGGTAGAAATCACACCGGATGCGATCCGTATCCGTAAGCGCTTCTTAACTAATCTGGAACGCCGTCAGCATTTGAGAACTTTAACCAAAAACGACAGTGCTGAATAGTAATATAAAAAGCAATTCCTTAAACGGAATTGTTTTTTTATAATAATCGTCAAAGTTGACTTGATCCGTCTCTTAAGGATTGAAGGAGATAAAGAAATGCAAAAAATAATACAGCACAAATTTTCTCAAATGCATTTGAACGTAGCTGTTTTCATGTGTATAATACGCATAGGAGATCTTGTATGAAATTCTATGAGATCGACCGTGTATTGAAAGATCATGGATGGTATGTCCATTCAATTAATGGCAGTCACTATCAATATAAACATTTGGTTCAAAAAGGAAAGGTTACAGTTCCGTTTCATCGTGGTGATTTAGATATTGGAACAGTACACTCAATCTTTAAACAGGCAAAAGTAGATTGGAGGAGTTAATATATGTGCAAATTTGTATTTCCAGCACAATTCAAAAAAGGGGAGTCAGACAAAACCGTTTATACAGTGACATTTCCTGATTTACCAGGTGCAGTGACCGAAGGCAGAGGAATGACTGAGGCAATGGCAATGGCTGTTGAATGCGCCGGATTATGGTTAGTTGACGAACTTGAAACAACTGGTAAAGTTCCTCAGGCTTCGGATATCGAATCTTTACATCCAGATGAGGATGCTAAAGTTTATCCTGTTTTAATAGATCTAAATGCCTATCAGAAAAAATATGGATCTCGTGCCGTTCGCAAGAATGTAACTTTACCCGCGTGGCTGAATACATTTGGCGAAACGCATAACGTTAATTTTTCAGAACTTTTGACAAAGGCATTAGAAACATTGTTTGAACAGTCGAATCAATCTAATCATTCTCGAAACGATGATTGATAATTTTTATGAAATCAAGTAAATAATATGCTTGTAAGGCAGCTGGATAAATGGTAAATGTTAGACCTGTATCAGATTTAAAGAGCTATCGCGACATTTTAAAAACGTCTCTATTGGCTAGCCTGTGTTTTTAACTGTGAATGGTCGCAGACGTTACGTTGTAACGGATATCGAGGATTATGAAAAAGCAAAATCCACGTTAAAGTTGATGGGCGAACTGAACTAGTGAGCGGTGGAAAATCTGGTACAGATCATGGGTGGACGGATATAGATACGGTTGTCAGGAAGTTTGGTATCTAAATGTTTCAATCCATTTTTCGTCTGATCCAATATCCCATTCTTTATCGATGACAGGGATTAAAAGAAAATGATAGCCTTCGAAGACTTTTTGCAAACGAAAGTTTTAAGGAAACTTAAATAGGTGGTATTTTAGTCAAAATACAACATTATTCGCTCATAAGGATATAGACGTCGCATTCAATGAATGAAAGTAAACGCCGTCTTAGAAAGGAACATATGAGGGTTTTGAATGTTTCTTGACTGTAGAGCCTTCAGTCTTTTTTGACGAATGTGCAAAGAAATGTTCTGATCACAATATCTTTAATAGATTGTCTGACATCTCTTGCGCATAGGACGTACAAAGTATATACAAATTGTCACAACAAATGTAAGTATTCGTATGAATGTCAAACTAAAGGAACAGACAGAAGGACTTTTTTGGTGAGTTAGCTCTGAATTTATCTACGGATTTCAATATTTTTATTCGTCAATCATTACCAAAATACATGGAATGAAAACCATCACATCATTGTGTGATGGTTTTGACCATCTCTTTCCTACACTTTGGTAAAATAGAAGCAATCAAGGAGTAAACATTATGGATATGTTGGAACGTTTCATCAAATACTGTCAATACAACACCCGCAGTGATGCTACATCACTGACAGTTCCGTCCAGTCATAACCAATACCGCTTTGCAGCGGATGTATTGGTCAATGATCTCAAAGCGATCGGAGTGGAAGATGTGGTACTATCCGAAAGTGGTGTGGTCTATGGCAAGATCCATGGCAATGATGGTTCGATCAAGAACAAAGTGGGATTCATTGCCCATATGGATACTGCGGATTACAACAGTGAAAACATCAAACCGCAAATCATCGAGAATTATGATGGTAACGATATCAAACTCAATGATTCCATGGTCTTATCACCCTCACAATTTCCTTCATTGAAGGATCATGTGGGCAAGACCATCGTATGCACTGATGGGGCCACCTTATTGGGTGGGGATGATAAAGCCGGCATCGTCATCATCATGGAAATGGCCAAAACACTGATCAATGATCCCACCATCCGCCATGGTGAGATCCGCATCGCATTCACTCCAGATGAAGAGATCGGTCATGGGACCGATCACTTCGATTTGAAACAATTCGATGCGGATTATGGTTTCACCATCGATGGGGGAGATATCCATTCCGTCACGTTGGAAACCTTCAATGCATCCAAAGCAGCAATCGATATCCAAGGCTTTTCCATCCATCCAGGTGGAGCCAAGGGGAAGATGGTCAATGCCATCGATATCGCGGTCCAATTGGCTACGATGTTACCGGGTGAAGCCAAACCCCAATATACGCAAGGACATGAGGGCTTCTATCATCTGGAAAGTTTAAATGGTAATTGTGAACATGCAACGATGCATTATATCATCCGTGATCATGATCATACCAAACTCAAAGATAAGAAAAACTATCTCAAGCATTTGGTCGAAACCATGAACATCCGTTATGATGGGGCTATCACATTGAAGATGGAAGATCAGTATCGCAATATGTCAGTGGTATTGAAAGATCATCCGGAAGTATTGGAAACGGTAGAGAATACGTTTAAGGCCATGGGGTGGTCCTATACCCATGGTTCCGCCAGAGGCGGAACCGATGGGGCCAATCTTTCCTTTATGGGATTGCCTTGTCCCAATTTAGGTACCGGTGGTTATAACGGACATGGTCCGTATGAATATGTCGTGGTTGAACAGATGAGCGCCATGGTTGATTTTCTAATCACCATGGTTTCCAAGGAGACATTATGATCTATACCTGTACGATCAATCCTTCACTGGATTATTTCATGGAATATGACCATGATCTGACCATTGGTCCGGGTCATACCAACCGCAGTGTGTTGGAATATTATGAAGCCGGTGGAAAAGGGGTCAACTGTTCCATCGTGCTGAATAACATGGGCGTACCATCACGTGCCTTTGGTTTTTTAGGTGGGTTTACCCGAGACTTCTACATTTCCTTGTTGAGCAAGTATGAATTGATCGAACCACGCTTTACCGATATCGATGGCAATACCCGCATCAATGTCAAGATCACCGGCCATCAATGCGTTGAATGCAATGCCGTTGGTCCATACATCACCAATACGGCATTCGATCGTTTTGAGAAAAAAGCATTGCGACTGATGGATTCCGATACCCTGATCTTCTCTGGTGCCTGCCATGATTATCTGCTCGATCGCGTCGAGCCGATGTTCGAAAATCTTCATAAAGAAGGTGTTCGTTTATGTGTGGACAGTGGTCATGCCATCTATGATATGGTCAAACGCATCGGCTGCTATCTGGTGTTGATCAACGAACACGATGCATCCACTTATTTCAACTGCAGTGATGATGAAGATGAACTGGTCAAAGCAGCCGTTGCGTGGAAACCGGACAATATCCGCTTTTTGATATTGACTTTTGACAAGAATCGATCGATTCTGATCACGGATAAGGAAATCTACAAAGCGGATTCCATCGAATTGCCCAAAGAACGGATCAATGGTGTGGGATTCGATGATTCGATCATGGCGGGGTTCATGATGAATATCTTACGCAGTCCCGATGTTATCGAAAGTTTCCAATTCGCCAATTCCTGTGGTCAAGCCACCTTATTTTCCAAAGGGTTAGCAACCAAGGAACATATCAATTCCGTTTACGAAAAGATCAAAGTCGAAAAAATCGATTTATAATGGTTAAACCATCGTTAAAGATGGTTTCAACCATGAAAGGAGTATTTGCTTTAATCCAATGAAATCCAAGTTATCCACTGTTATTCTCCCATTGCTGTTCCTTGCTGGCTGTACGGGTGAAACGGGTATCACCACCACTGCACCAACAACCAGCCAGCCCTCTGTTGATTTTAGTGAAACTGAAGCCAACAAGGTGGAATTTACCATCGATTCATCCAGCGGCATGGACTTATCCGTCTATACCCCAGATACGAGCAGCTATTATTTTCTAGAAGACAATCAGCACATGCTCAAAGGGCTGACGTTTCAGGAAGCGTTGAAGATCTATGATGATTCTTCATTCACCGGTATCGTTTTCTACGGTTATCCCGGATGTGCCTTCTGCAACGAAGCATTGCCCACATTGGTCGATGTCGCTGTTTCCTATGATCAGCCGTTTTACTATGTCAATGTCCATATGGACGGCTATGCGATCAGTGAAGAAGATCTCTCTGAATTCGAAAATTATGCCTATGCTTATTATCAGGACGATGGACAGGGGGGTAAAAGTTTCTTTGTCCCCACAGTGTTTGCCATCAAAGATGGTCAGATCCTGGATGCGCATACCGGCTTGATCGATGGGATGAACATCGATACCTCACAACCGTTGACGCAAGAAGCGTATGATGCATTAAGCACGATTTATATCGAATTTTACGAATCCGTCTACGGAGCATAACCATTGATGGCCATGGTTCGACCATGGCCTTTTTTCATGTTTGTTCCCTATATCATGAATACCGCTATAATAGAATCATGTTTCTGGATTGGTTTTGCAAAGAAAAACCATTGACGTATGGTGATATCCAATTGATCAAGATGTATACCAGTCAGGAGAAAGGTGCCAATGGTTACTATCCCATGCATCGTTTTGGTATCCATGTTCAAAAGGATATGGTCGGGACCATCGATTTTCGCGATGGCTTTGATCCATGGTTATATTTTGGCGGTCATATCGGCTATCGCATCGATCCCCGTTTCCGTGGCAGTCATTATGCTTATCAGGCATGTATGGCGTTAATTCCGTTTATCCAGCAACATCATCATGATACGATCTATATCACGGCTTCTCCGGAAAATATCGCTTCGCGCAAAACCATCGAAAAACTTGGTGCATTTTTATTGGATACGGTGGACGTTCCATCATCACATTGGTCGTATCGACAGGGAGAACGGGTCAAATGCATCTACCAATGGGATATCATGGTCAAACCATAGTATAATTGGTCTATTGTTATGAATAAGCTTTTAAAGGTCATTACTTCCCGTATTTTTCTAACAGCTGCATTGATCCTTTTGCAGCTTGGACTTTTATTTACATTGATCGTTGGTTTTTCCATCGACCGTCAATGGGTTTATGTGACCTTTTCTATCATTGCCATCTTATTGATCCTGTATGTGGTCAATATGAACAGTATCGATATTTCCTACAAACTGGCCTGGATCATGGTATTGACCTGTATCCCGATCGTCGGACCGGTCCTATACATTATTTTTGCCAACAAGAAGATCCCCAAGGCATTGCGTCTGGATACCCAAAAGGTGATCGACCGTTTCAAGGAAAACTTGCCGGATAATGGGCATGCACTCATCGATACCTATGGCGACCGTTACCATATGGCGGCATTCCAACATTATTTAGTCGATAACGGTGCAGGGTGTGCGATCAATACCCGATGCGAATATTTCGGCATGGGCGACGACATGTTCCCACGATTGCTGCAGGATTTACGTAGTGCACACCATTTTATATTGATGGAGTATTTCATCGTTGCACCGGGCAAGATCTGGGATTCGATTTTTGAGATCCTCAAAGAAAAAGTGACACAGGGTGTGATCGTCAAATTCATCTACGATGATTTTGGAACGATCACCACCATGCCGCGTCATTTTCTCAAAGACTTGCGCAAAGCGGGCATCGATGCCTATTGCTTCAACCCGATCGCCCCGATGCTGATCGGTTCCTATAATTATCGGGACCATCGCAAAATAGCGGTGGTGGATAATCGCATCGGATATATGGGAGGCATCAACCTGGCGGATGAATATGCCAATCTGATCGTACGCTTTGGAACGTGGAAAGATTCTGCGGTCCGCATCGAAGGGGAAGCCGTTTGGAATTATACGGTCCTGTTTTTACAGGAATTTGAAGTGTTGTGTGGTCAAACCATCGATTTTGCATGGTATCGTCAATATGGGTGTTCTGTGCCCAATAATGCTTTGGTCACTTCATTCGCCGATGCACCCACAGATGACAACAATTTAGGATTGGATGCCCATCTGTCGATGCTTTACAATGCGAAAGATTATGTCTATATCAGTGCACCGTATCTGTTGTTTAATCAATCCTTGCTCACGGCGATCATTTATGCGGCAAAACGGGGTGTGGATGTGCGCATCATCACCCCGTATATCCCGGATAAATGGTATGTCCATATCGTTTCACAATCGTATTACACCCAATTGTTGAAAGCAGGGGTACGGATCTATGAATATACACCGGGCTTTATCCATTCCAAGACATGGGTCAGTGATGATATCGTCTCCATCGTTGGTACGACCAATGTGGATTATCGCAGCTACTACCTCAATTTTGAATGCAACACGATCATCACCGATAAAGACTTTGCGCTAAATTGCCGTTATGATTATGAAGCGACATTGACGATGTGCAAAACCATCACTTTGAGTGAATGTGAGAACCAATATCTGCTAAAACGCGTGATGACGGCATTGTGTGCCGTCTTCTCCCCGTTATTTTAAATCGATTTTAAAAAAGGAAGAGTACTTATGGAACAAACGGATCAAACTGCTTTAACGACACTGGCGCTGGTCATGGAAGGCGGTGGCATGCGCGGGGCTTATACGGCCGGTGTGCTTTCCTATTTTCTCAAAAAACAGGTCAATTTTGATTATGGCGTGGGGATATCGGCCGGTGCGGTCAACCTGTGTGCGTATTGGATGAAACGGGCCGATTATCTGCATGAGATCATGGTCGAATACATGAGCGACAAAAAAAATATCGGGCTTTCTCCGTTTTTAAGAGAAGGAACGTTTGTCGGTTACAACTACATGTTCGATAACCTTTTGCCCAAGCAGGTCAAATTCGATCTCACACAGGTTTCCAATACCATGGCACCGTTTGAATTCGGCAATTACAATCTGGATCTTAATCGTAATGACTGGATCCAAAAAGAAGAAGTGACCATGAAAGATCTGAAAGCCAGCTGTACGCTGCCGATTGCCGGAAAACCGGTATATACCCGCGGACATCTGTATATGGATGGTGGGATCACGACGATGGTCCCCATCGAGCGCTCCATCGCCCATGGTTGCAAAAAACACTTTGTGATCATCACCAAGGATAAGGAATATGTGCGCAATCCAGAACCGGCGGTTGAATTGAATACGATCTCCTTGATGTTTCGCAAATATCCGCAATTGCGCAAACGTCTGATAGTGCGTCACCAGGTGTACTATCACGAAATGGGATTGATCGAAAAGATGGTGGAAGAGGGCAGTGCGTATTTGTTACGACCAAGCGAAAAAGTGCCCGTATCACGATTCAAAGGTGATCCGATCGGTTTGCAGAAATGTTTTGATTTGGGTGTCAAAGATGCCACGGAACAATGGGATGCCATTGCGGCATTTATTGGTCAAGACCATATTGGTAAATAGAACACAACGAGTCCGAAAGGACTCGTTGTCATTTGGTGTGAATGATTTGGTTGACGATGTTTTGACCATGGATCAAAAAATCGAGGATAAAGGATTCTTTGACCTTAATGGGGATCGCATCCAGACAATCTTGAATCATTTAAGGTGTGATCAGAGGCAGTAGCATGTTTTGATACAACGATCGTGCCGTTTGATTTGAATGGACAAACTGACGGAAGAAGTGGAACAAACCATCTTTTTGACGTGTGACATCTTTCGGATGACCCCGACTGATCAACGCAATATTGTGGTCAAACAACGGTGTCATGGATAAAACGGTACCACTGACTGCATCCTGCAGTAACCCAAAGTTTTCCGGATGGCGTCCATATTGTAGACGATAATATCCAGCCAGATCATCTTCAAATATGCCTTGGCTAGATCAATGGATATCGAAGCTAAGCAGGCAAAACAATCGTTATAATCCTCTGATCACAAACACTGACCCAACCATCATCCACTGCGGCAACGATGGTATCTTTTGCCATGATATAACCCGTCCATTCCATGGTTATAAGCGTGACTTATTTTTATCAAAACAATGGCACAAGCAGACTTTGCTTGTGCCATTGGTTCAAGGTTTATTCACTTTCTTCACTGGTTTGCGGTTCACTGCTGGCTGTTGCGCTCGCACGCGGATCCGCGGGAATGGTTGGGATCAAGGATTCCGTTTCCACCGGAGCGATGGTTTCCACCACTTCTTCTTCTTTTGCTTTCTGGTTTTCCATCACCAATTGATCGATATTTTCCGGTAAGGGTCTAAGATACAATTCATAATATTCTTCATACGTCATCCCGCTATTTACCACGGCTTGCGCAGTTTCCACACCGACATAGCGGTAATGCCATGGTTCATAGTTGATCCCTGTGATGTATTCCTTACCTTGAGGATATCGCAAAATGAATCCGTAATCCTGGCAATTGATGGATACCCAGGCAAATTCTGTGGTTTCTTCAAATGTAAGATCGGGAGCGGTACTGGCTAAGTCCATGGCTAATCCGGTTTGATGTTCACTGAATCCGGGCTGGATGGCATAATTATTGGCTTCATCCGCGCCGACGGATGCCACATAGCCATCATAGGCACTTTGCTGACTGGCATAATCGCGATAACCGCTGGAGACGAAGAAACCGGTCGGATAGCCCAAACTGGTATACGCTTCGCTCATACGACTCAAAGCGGCGGAACATTCTTCGGCCAATTGGATGCCGCTGGCAGCATAGCGCACGGACACTTCCCCTAAACCGAGCGGAGAATAATCTGAACCCAGATAATTTAATTTATTCACTAGCATATTAACATTGCTGGCATCACTTTGCTGGGATTGGTCCATGTTATACGGTTCGTAATATTGGTTGTCCAATGTAAACGATGCATAAGAATTATCCGGATGGTTGTCACAATCATCGATGTACATCTGGACGTCATCGATCTTCGGTAAAGTCAGCAAAACCGTTAATTCATAATCTTTCAGGGTTGTCAATAAAGTCAGTATTTCACTTTCACTGTAGCCTTTGACTACTAAGCGCTGATATTTCAAAATCAAGGTGTCATCGACAGTAGAATTGACCAGATATAACGGCAAATACGTCGGATCGACATTCAGTTGGTTTTCAAAGACGGTGTTGATGGTGGCATTGTATCGATTTAGTTCGATGACTTCATCGACCAATTCAGCTTCGTGGATGCCATTGATGGCCAATTCACTGTAACCCAGTTTTTCCAGTTTGGAGTCATCCAAGATGGTGGGTAAGGTGATCAGAAACAATGCCACTAAAACGATTGCGATGCCCAGGTAGATGGTCCAGGGTTTCAATGGTTTGTCGGATGGTTTGGGTAATAAACGCTGCAGTGTTTGTTTGACTTTGGTCGCACCATGTTGTCCTTTGGTTTTGATTTGGTTTAAACCATGGTTCATTGGGTTTCACCATCCTTTCCCGTGTCTGTATCGAAAATATTATACGGGAATTTATCCGGTAATGGATGATCAAACGTCATCCGCGTCCCTTTGATCGGGTGAGGCAACGTCAATGATGATGCATATAATGCGATCTGTTGACCGCTGATGGCATGGGGGTTATAGCGTTGATCGCCCCATAAGGGGTGGTTTCTGGAAGCGAATTGGACGCGGATCTGATGACTTCTGCCGGTGATCAATGTGATTTTTACCATGGTCAAACCATGGGTATGTGCGATGGTTTGATAATCCAATGCGCTGTATTTGCCACTTGGATCATGTTCATGGGTGGTTTTGACCATATTTTTGGTTTTATCTTTGACCAGATGATCTTCCAACCGGCCTTGATCGTTGTCCATACGGCCATCGATGACGGCCGTATAGACTTTTGTGAACTGGTGGGAGCGGATGCTTTCACTCAGTCGGGATGCGGCTTTGCTGGTTTTGGCAAACACCATCACACCGCCGACTGGACGATCCAAGCGATGGACCAATGATAGATAAACATTTCCGGGTTTATGGTCTCTGATCTTGATCATCTGTTTCAATTCACTCAACAGATCGACATCATGGCTGTTATCTTGCTGAACCGGGATATTGACCGGTTTATCGACCACTAAGATGTGGTTATCTTCATAGATGATCTCAATCATAGGATACTCTTCCTACAATACCACAGGGTAAAACTAGATCATTGCTTTGGATCGGCAAGCCGATCTCATCGACCACAATGGTTGAACCATGTGGTAGAGTCGTGGTCAATATATTCCACAAGGTGGTTTGTGAAAACCCCTGGGTATAACAGTTGATCAGATAAAACAGGGGATGATCGGATAATAACTGAGCCGTCATTTCGATCAATCCGGCCAATTGGTCTTCCAACTTCCATAATTCCCCATTGGGACCTCGCCCATAACTGGGTGGATCGAGAATGATCCCATCATATGTACGTTCCCGACGGATCTCCCGTTGGACGAATTTAGTGACATCATCGACCAGAAAACGGATGGTACGACCATCCAATCCATTGAGATGCATATTTTCTTTAGCCCATTGGATCATTCCCTTGGATGCATCCACATGCACCACTTCCAAAGCACCGGCTTTACTGGCTGCCATGGTCGCACCACCGGTATAAGCAAAAAGATTCAATACCTTGATATCGTTTCGACCACTGGTTTTGATCAAATCATCCACAAAATCCCAATTCGTGGCCTGTTCCGGAAACAAACCGGTATGTTTGAAACCAGTCGGTGAAACTTTGAATAAAAGATCGCGATACGGTAATTCCCATTGTTGAGCCAAAGGATGTTTGAATTCCCACGATCCACCGCCTTTGGTGGAACGATGATAGATCGCATCCGCTTTGTTCCATTCGTTTGGGGGGAGTGAGGGTTTCCAGATCGCGGTTGGATCGGGACGATCCAGCACGATATCATTCCATCGCTCCAGTCTTCTGCCATTTCCGGCATCCAGCAATGCATAGCTTTTCCATTGATCACTTACAAACATGGTTCAATTATACAGGATAGATCCATGAATACGTGATGGTCATACCAAGATGGAAGGAACTCGGGTATCGATATTGCATAACAGTTCCAGAAAATGGGTGGTCAAACCATCGGATAATGTCACCACACTTTGATGCTTACCGATGATCTCAACGGCATGATCGATGTGTACCGGTAAACCGGTCACATCGATCATGCATTGATCCATGCAGATATTGCCGACGATTTTGACCGGATGATCATCAATATACAGATCATGACCTCGCATTTGTTTGGTCAAACCATCCACATACCCGATCGATACCGTGGCAATGGTGCGATTATGATCAGCTGTATCCAATTGACAATAGCCAATGGATTCATTGGCGTTGACATCCTGGATATGTACGATATGACTGTACATGGACAACACGGGCCTTAGATCCAGTTGCAATGTGGTCGAAACATATTGGATCCCGTATAACCCCACTCCGATACGTGCATAGTCATAATGCATATCAGGATGATTCAACACCCCATAAGTGGCCGCTAAGGAAAAGGTGATCGAACCATCGATGGTTCGAATCCTGTTTACAAGTGAATCAAAACGCTGTTGTTGCAATCGTGTCATGGACAGGGCATCATCTTTTAGCGATTCACTGTCACATAGATGGGAATACACATGGACGATATGAAGATAAGGGTCATGGATGATCGTTTCGATCGTCTTTTGGTCATACCAAGGGATACCGATGCGATGCATCCCGGTATCGATGGCCAATACACAATCGATATAGCGATGCAATGCACGGATTCTTTGCGCATGATGTGTATCCATCAATGTGATGGTCAAATCATAGGATCTTATGGTTTCAACCATGGATGGATGCACATATCCCAAGATAATGATGCGTGACGATAGATTGGCTTTCCGTAATGCAATGGCTTCATTTAGCGTGGCCACCGCAAAACAATCGATACCGTTTTGCTCCAGCCATGGTGCCACAAGGGTGGCACCATGGCCATAGGCATTGGCTTTGACCACAGCCATGATCTTGGTTGGACCAAGCACACGTTGAAATTGAAAAACATTATGGATCAACGCGGTTCGATCGATCAGCCGAAAAGCCCGTAACGCTTCACTTTGTTTCGGTAATGACATAAAAGCCTTCATGCACGAAATGGATGGTTTGACCATGGTGGATATGGGTTGGATCATTCACGCCATAGGACACCACATGATTCGAAATCGTTAAAGGATCGCTTGGACCATGTTGTTTCAATAGGTCGATATATTCTTCATAACAGTATCCATGGTCCATCACATAGCGACTGTGGTATGGACCAATATAGCGGAAGTGCCATGGTTCAGAAGATATCTGGGTGATATGTTCCTTATCCGATGGATAACGTAGGATGAATCCGATATCATACAGTTTTTCTTTGAATGCTCGGGTCGAATCATTATCGTACAATAATGGTGCGATATAATCGATATTCTCCATGGTCGAACCAATATCGATGGCTAAACCCGTATGGTGTTCACTATGACCTGGTTTAGCGACATAGTGTTTGGTATAGTCCAATCCATGATGGTGGATGCAATAATCCCAGGTATCGATCTGACTTTGGATCGAGCGGTAACCGCTGACCAAAGTCAGATCATCGCTCATATCCATTTCATGGATGGTTTTAACCAATAGATCCATGATGTCAGCGCGTAAACTGACCGGTTGATAATGGAGTGTATATTCTTTTAGATCCAATGGAATATCATGGTTCAAACCATAGTGATCATTGATCAGTATCATATCCATATTCATGGTCATACCATCCTTTCATCACATAATAAACGAACGAGTCCGTCAAAATTGATCCCGGCATGCGCTATCATGCCCGGATAGCGGGAATGATCGGTCATTCCCGGGATCGTATTCACTTCGTTGAATACGATCGTGTTTTCTTTGGTCAAAAACAAATCGATCCGTGCAAACCCATGACAATCCAATATGTCATAGATCTGCTTTGCTTTTTCTTTAATGGTTTGCACCAAAGATGATGACAGGGGTGCTGGATTTAAGATCGTGCTGGTATGACCATGATACTTTTCATTAAAATCATAGAAATCATCCTGAATCTTGATCATATCCACACTGCCCATGAGCAAACCATAGCGACACTGCAATATCCCAACACCCACTTCACATCCATCGATCGTGGATTCCACGATCACATCGTTGTCATATCCTTTTGCGATCTCGATGGCATGGATCAATTCATTTTGATCATTGACTTTGCTGATCCCCATCGAACTGCCGGCTTTATTGGGTTTAACAAACAGGGGATAGGTTAAACCATAGATGATGGAAGTAAGATCATATGCCTGATCCGTATGGATCAAGCGGGTATCTGCAGTATCGATGCCGATGGATCGTACCAATTGATGGGAACGGTATTTGTCCATGCATAACGCACTGGCAAGACAACCGCAGCCAATGACCTTGACATTCAACAGTTCCAATAACCCCTGCAAACGCCCATCTTCTCCATTTTGACCATGCATGATGATCAATGCTTTGGTTAGAGGCAATTGCTTGGTTTGACCATCCATGGTTGTAACCAAAGATGGTGTGGTTGGATCCATGTTCAATTGAACCGGATAATGGGCATCCTTTTTCCATCCATCATCCGTAAACGGATGATGGATGGATGGGATATAAAACCACTTTCCATCTTTGTCGATCGCCACAACGTTCAATGGGATATTTTGGTTTGATCCACTTAAATATACACAGTAGGCACTTTGACAGGAAATCAAATGTTCACTGGAATTTCCTCCAAAAAATAAAGTAATGGGTTGCATATCATTCCTCCATGATCTGACCAATGTTTAGATGGGTATGTGCATCAGTTAATGGATAACCAATTTCACAATGATTGGTATACAGATATTCATCTTTGATGGTTGGACCATCCTTGATCCGTCGCATCACATCCACCGATTGCATCAGATGTTTTCCTTCGTGATGATAATGAAGATTTTTGTTATAGATCATATACGATAACGATGGTTTGACATCAGCGCGCAATATCACGTGCATGATGTTGGCATCATCAAATCCAATGTCGATCTGATATACGTGATCTGTATCATTGCGTACTTTAAGATCACACCATCCTTCCGCGATCGTGGCATCCACACCATAGGGCATATAAGGATCCTGTGGGATCGTTTCCACGTTATGGGGATATCGTTCCACGATCGTTAGTGGAGAGTGGAGAAAGACCCAAAATAACATGTTCGATAATTGACACAACCCGCCGCCATAGGCGGGTTTGGTGGTTTCATCTGTCGTGATCAAACCATCTTTGTAGGGGATCGCTTGATCCGCATTGCGGATCAAGCGGCATAATGAAAAAATCTGATGGGGTTTGATGATCAACTTTTGCAAGGGAGCGGAAGCGATATTGAGGTTATGGACTTTGTTGTATTGGTAGCAAATATCATATCCGCTGTTTGGATTGATCATCGGCAAATCATATTGATAGACGATGTGATCAAGATATTCATGATCTTTGGTCAGACCATAGATGGATTCATTCTTCATCTTATGGTAAAACCACCATTTCTTGGTTTTGATCCGTAGTGGTAACAGAAATGGGAATATCTGTGTCAGGCGTATGCGATGCATATCCGATTCCTCCTTTACTTGGTTTACAGTATAGAAACGATGGTTCGATCATGTTTGAAGGAAGCGTGATGCATTGCTGAAGGATAATTGACGAAAATCTGACGAAAATCTGACGAAAACAAAGCGGAAGATCACAGGGATGCTTCCGCTTTGTTTTGATCCATTGGTTCTACCAACGGCAATGTGATCGTCAAGATGAATAAATGGTCACAACTGTCTGCATGGATGGTTCCACCATAGTGTTCAATGATTTCCTTACAGATGGCCAGTCCTAATCCACTGCCACCACTTTTACTTGCTCTAGACGCATCAGCACGATAGAACGGATCAAAGATCCGCTCTAATTTATGTGGATCGATGGTCGAACCCGTATTCGTTATGGTCATGACCATATTTGGATCCTCTTTTTTGATATCCAATGAGATCACGGAGTGTTCATCCGCATAATTCACGGCATTTTTCAACACGTTGTCCATTACCCTGGAAAGCTTATTGCCATCGCCATTGACATAGATATCTGGATCCATATGCGTATCCATGGTCAAACCATGCTCTTCCAACATCGGCTTGAATTCATAGATCACCTGTTCCACCAAACGATTGATATAGATCATCTTATTGTCATATTCCATAGTCGAAAGATTGAATCGGGTGATATCAAAAAATTCATTGATCAATGCTTCCAATCGATACGCCTTATCCAATGCCACATCCTGATAATGTTTGCGTGTAGACTCACTGATATCGACTTCATCATGCAACAAGGACAGATATCCGATCACACTGGTCAGGGGTGTTTTTAGATCATGAGCCAGATACATGATCAGATTGTTTTTTCGTTGGTTCGCTTCGTCGGCTTGCTGTTGATTGGCAAGCGATTCCATACGCAATGCGTTGAGCTGATCCTGGATGATCTTCAAATCATCCGACAATACGATCGCTTTTTGCGGATCGCTCATCAATTGCGTCGTGGATTCGCTCATTTCATTAAGATAACGGATCGGTTTTTGGATCGAAAAATAGGTGACGATACCAAGACCGACAAATAGGAACAAAAGATAAAACAGTGGAAAATAATCTCGAACCAATGCGATCAGATCCCACACGATCCCCGGTTGCCAGGTGATCGAAGCCACGACGATCACACCCAATATGGTCAAAACCACACTGGCAACGATCCACAATACGACGGATACGATATATTGGATAAAGAATTTACGGGTCAATTGACTTTTTAATTTATTCATCGATCATATACCCCACACCCCAAACGGTCTTGATGAATCGTGGATGACCTTTGGGTTCGTTGAGTTTGTCCCGTAAGCGGGCGATATGGGCCATCACCGTGTTGTTACTGTCCAGATACGCTTCACCCCATACGGATTCAAACAAGGCTTCGGAAGAGACGACTTTGCCTTTATGGCTGGCTAGATAATACAGGATATCGAATTCCAACGGGGTCAGATCGATCGGTTGACCATATAAAAGACATTTATGACTCGATTTATTGATGGTCAGACCACGGATATCGATGGTTGGATCATCATTGATTTCATTTTGATTGCGATTATAACGGGTAAACCGTCTTAATTGTGTCTTTACCCGTGCGATCACTTCCAAAGGATTGAAGGGTTTGGTGATGTAATCATCCGCACCGATGGAAAGTCCGGTGATCTTATCCATATCATCAACTCTCGCGGTGAGCATGATGATGGGAAAGAAATGGTGTTGCCGGATGGTGGTACATAACTTGAAGCCATCCATATCCGGCAACATCACGTCCAACACGGCCAGATCGAATTCGTGTTTATGGATGGCTTCAAGGGCTTGATTGGCGGTGTTGGTCTTGACCACGGTATATCCTTCGTTTTTCAGCATCACTTCCAAAAGATCCGCGATCTCGATCTCATCATCACATACCAATATATGAATGGAATCATTTGTTTTCATGGTTTTCATTGTAACAATGGTTCAACCATAATATTCTTACGAATTTATGATAATGAGATCGATCATGTCAATCCGACTCGTTTTGATCCATTCAATGGTATAATGCCTTCGCGATTCAAAAGGAGAAATGCATGAATTATCTGGAAGGTCTCAATCCCAATCAATATAGCGCTGTCACATCCCAAAATCGTATCTTACGATTGATTGCCGGTGCCGGCAGTGGTAAGACCAGGGTATTGACCACCCGCATCGTTTATTTGATCGACAAGATGCATGTGGCACCATGGAAAATATTGGGGATCACCTTCACCAATAAAGCGGCCAATGAAATGAATGAACGGGTCGCCAAGATGCTGGACAGTGACCAAAATGGCGTATGGTTGTCCACCATCCATTCACTATGTGTGCGTATATTGCGTCAGGAAGCCCAAGCGATCGCTTATCCCCGTAATTTCACCATTGCGGACGTAGACGATCAAAAATCGATCCTCAAAGAAGCCTATCGCCAATACGATATCGATGTCAAAGTCCTCAATTACAACACGGTATTGAATTATATCGCCAATAATAAATATGCAAAGATCACTCCCGATGAAGCCTTGGCCAATGCGGGTGTGATGCTCAATGAAAAAAACAAAGCCCTATGCTACGCGTTTTACCAGCAACGCCTCAAACAGATCTATGCCTTTGATTTCGATGATCTGATCATCGAAACCATCCATCTGTTCGATCGATTCCCGATGGTCCAAGCCAAATGGCAAGGGAAGTTCAGCCATATCATGGTCGATGAGTTCCAGGATGTGGATCGTTATGAATATGATCTGGTCAAGCGTTTGACTGGTCGCACCAACCACCTTTGTGTCGTCGGTGACCCGGATCAGACCATCTATACCTGGCGAGGTGCCGATGTGAATATCATCCTTCACTTCGATTCCGATTTTCCCGATTGTCAAACCATTTTCTTAAATGAAAACTACCGTTCCACCCCGGTTATCCTCAAAGGGGCCAATTCGGTGATCGAACATAATAAAAACCGGATCAAAAAAGAACTGTATACGAACAATAAAGCGGACAATAAGATCATCCATTGTTCCTGTGCCAATGAAGAGGCTGAAAGCCGTTATGTGCTCGATAACGTGGAAAAATTACATCGGGATGGTTTGGATTATCATGATATGGCCATCCTCTACCGTTCCAACTATCTATCCCGCCAGTTTGAAAAAGAATTGCTGGATCGGGGGATCCCGTATGTGATCTATGGCGGGATGAAATTCTATGAACGTGCGGAAATCAAAAATGCACTGGCGTATTTGCGGATGGTCACGACCCACGATGATCTGGCATTCAAACGGATCATCAATATGCCGCGAAGAGGCATCGGTGAAAAGACATTGGATGCATTGTTGGCATGTGCTCAAGAACATGGTTCGACCATGTTTGATGCCATTTCCTTAAACCCAGATGTTTCGTCCAAAGCCAAAAGTACCTTGGTCGATTTTGAAAATATGGTCCGCTCATGGATCATCTATCATCAGGATCACACCATGATCGAATTATTGGATCACGTTTTAGCTACCAGTGGCTATCGCACACTTTTGGAAAGTGAACGGGAGACGGATCGATTGGAAAACTTAAAAGAATTGATGAACGACATGCAATCCTACATGCTGCGCTATCCGGACAGTGATCTGGATGAATATTTACAGATGGTGTCGTTGTATGGGGATAAAGATGATCAAAAAAACGAGGATGCATTGCGCATGATGACCGTCCACTCCGCCAAAGGATTGGAATTCGATACGGTATTTGTCGTAGGGATGAGTGATGGGGTGTTTCCCAATGAACGGGCGATGAATGAAGGGCATCGGGGCGAAGAGGAAGAACGTCGCTTAGCGTATGTGGCATTCACCCGCGCCAAGAAACGATTGTTCATCACCGATTGTCAGGGTTTTTCCTATCAACTGCAATCCGCGCGCATGCCCAGTCGATTCATCAAGGAGATCAGTGCGGATGTGATCGAAAATACCGGATTGAGCGAACAAGCCAATAATCGCACCATCATGCGCCATACCCCTTCACGGATGTATGAAGACCATATCCTGGATCGGGAAGAGAAGGAAGATATGGTCTTGACCACAGGAAAAGTGGTCAAATATCGTCCGGGGCAGAAAGTCAGTCATGATACATATGGAGATGGTATCATCGTAAAGGTGGAAGGACCATTCGTTCAGGTGGCATTTTCTTTGCCACATGGATTGAAACGACTGGGTGCTGCAGCGAAGCAGCTGCACCCGAGAATGAAGAGTTAGGTGGCATATGATGAAGAAATTACCACAGGAAAAGCGGCAGAATATCATGGTTGGGACCATCGTTGGACTGATATTGATCAGTTTCTACCTGGTTTTTACCCATTTTGATCAGGTGGTCCATGTCTTGAGTGAGATCCTTGGGATCTTTGCGCCATTTCTTTATGGTCTTTTGCTGGCGTTATGCATGCTGCCATTATCCCGTCTATTGGAAGAGAAGCTGACCAGTCGACTCCCATTGAAAAGCCGAACGCAACGGAAAATGGCAGTCGTTTTGACCCTATTGATCTTTATTTCGATCATTGCGTTATTGCTGTTGCTGCTGATCCCGGAATTGATCCGCTCAGCATCTTCGATCAGTGCGTATATCTCAACGGCAACGGATATCTTCAACAAGGCTGTCATCGATTATCCTTTATTAGCGGATCTGATGACATGGTTGATCGAATTTACGGATGATTTGGTCAATTTCATCATCGATTATTCGACCGATTATCTGCCTTCATTGGTCAGCAATTCGATTGCGGTGGTATCGACCATCATCAATATCTTCCTTGGTTTTTTCCTGACATTTTTCTATCTGTTGGATCGGGAACGCTTCGGCTTACAGATCAAAAAGATCGTCTATGCCACGTTACCGAAAAATGCCGCGGACGAGTTGGTCAATATCACCGGTATTGCCGCCCGTATGTTTGATAGCTACATCACCGGTAAATTATTGGATGCATTATTGGTCGGGATCGCTACTTTCATCGGATGTTCATTGCTGCAGTTGGACTATGCAGCCATGATCGCCGTGATCGTTGGAACGACCAATATCATTCCGTATTTTGGACCGATCTTCGGCTCGATTCCCTGCGGTATCTTATTATTTTTGGTCGATCCGATGCAATGTGTGACGTTTGTGATCATGATCTTGGTGATCCAGCAGATCGACGGCAATGTGATCGAACCGATCATTTTGGGCAAAGTCGCCGATCTTCAACCATTTTGGATCTTGTTTGCGATTTTGGTTTTCGGCGGTATGTTCGGCTTTTTGGGCATGTTTCTTGGAGTGCCGTTGTTTGCAACGATATTCGCTGTCGTTCGGGAAGTCGTGCATCAGCGTCTTGAAGCCAAGGGATTGCATCCCAAGGCGTA
>CALVCY010000023.1 GCA_944326175.1 uncultured Erysipelotrichaceae bacterium | reverse complement strand
AGCAGATCTGGTTATGTGTATTGATCGGATTGGTATTAGGGATCATGTCCAGTTTCTTAGGAATCGGGGGTGGTCCGATCAACTTGGTCGTATTGGCTTATTTTTTCTCCATGAGTACCAAGGAAGCGGCATTGAGTTCGTTGTATATTATTCTCTTTTCTCAAATCACTTCCTTGTGTCAAACGGTATTGACAGGGACGATCCCGGATGTCTCCATCCTGTACCTGGTGGTCATGATCATTGGGGGTGTGCTTGGTGGGACCATCGGCAGTAAGATCAACAAAAAGATCAATGAACAGGGTGTGGATAAGTTATTCATTGCCTTGATGATGATCATTGTATTGATCAATATTTACAATGCCGTTAAATTCGGGATGGCTTTATAAATTCAAAAAGTTGAGTCTTGTTACGCTCAACTTTTTGATTATAAAGTGAGGGATTCAACGAGTGAATGAAGCGATGATTATGCAGTGGGTTTTGCATTTGATAATATAGATGCATGCAACAGATATTTATCAATGACAAATTCGAAATCGGGAAATTTTACGCGTTGGATGCGAATCAAAAACATCATTTAGTGGATGTTTTACGCTATAGCGATGGTAAAACCATCAAAGTTGTGGATCAAGACAAGAACTGGAGTTTGGTCTCTTTGAAGATCGATACAGATTGTTGTGGTTTTACCATCGAATCCTTGAATGCTTCATCATCGATTGGTTCAACCATATTGGTAATGGCGTTGATCAAAAAAGATAAATGGGATTTAACGTTGACCAAAGCGTGTGAACTGGGTGTGGATGAAATTTATCCACTTTTATCCAGACGGACCGTTGTCCGTCTGGATGAGAAATCATTCAAAAAAGAGCGATATCTTAAAATCATCGAAAGTGCTTGCAGTCAATGTAAACGCAATGATATGCCCATATTGCATGATCCACTGGATATCCATCATTTACCTTCATTCGATGGTTATACCAAATTACTGGCTTATGAAAACGAAGATGGTTTAGGGATTTGGGATATTTCATTGTCTGAAAACAATGTCATTGTCATCGGACCGGAAGGTGGATTTGATCCCAATGAAGTGGAAGCGTTCAATCAACAGGGTTATACCCCTGTATCCCTTGGTTCGACCATTCTAAGAGCAGAAACAGCAGCATTGTTTGCGTTATCCGCCATTAAGTTACACAAGGAGGCGTTGCAATGAATTTTTACATGGAAACATTAGGCTGCAAAGTCAATGCATTTGAAAGTGATGCCACAGCCAATACCTTGATGCAGCATGGTTACACCAAGGTAGATACAGCCGATAAAGCGGATATCATCCTTGTCTATTCCTGTGCCGTCACCAATGTCGCTGAAGCGAAGACCCGTAAAATACTACGGGCATTGCGTCGCAATGCCCCAAGTGCTTTATTGGTTTGTGTGGGATGCTACACGCAGGTCACGGATAGCAAGATCCGTGAAAGTTTACCGGTCGATCTGTGGATCGGCAGTAACTATAAAAAAGATATTCTTCACATCATTGAACAATGGTACGACCAAGATAGACATGATCCGACCATTTATATCGATCATGATCCGACATCCTCTTTCCAGAATTTAGGGGCGGGGACAACGACACATACCCGTGCTAATTTAAAGATCCAGGATGGTTGTAACCAATTCTGCACATACTGTGTCATACCCTATACCCGAGGCAGGGAAAGTTGTCTATCTGTTAAAGAAGTTTTCAAACAGGCGGATATCTTATGTCAAGACCATGCAGAGATCATACTTACCGGTATCCATACGGGTCGTTACCATGATGGAAGTTATGATCTTGCTACATTGTTGGATGGTCTAGCCAGTGAATATCCCAATGTCCGTTTTCGCATCAGTTCCATTGAAATCACGGAAATATCTGATCGATTGCTGGATGTAATGGCTAAACACGATAATGTGGCTCATCATTTGCATATCCCTTTGCAAGCCGGAAGTGATGCGACACTGTCACGCATGCACCGACCATATACGACGGACCAGTTTTTAAATGGATTGAACCATATTCGCTCTCGGTTTAGTGATATAGCCATTTCAACAGATTATATCGCTGGTTTTGTTGGTGAAACCAATGATGAATTCAAGCAATCGCTTGAATTCATCAAGTCCTGCAAATTCTCCTTTTTGCATGTTTTTCCGTATTCTCGGAAGAAAGGTACTTTAGCGGATCAAATGGAAGGGCATTTGGACGAAACCATCAAGAAAGAAAGAGCCCAATGCTTGTTACAACTGTCCGATCAATTGCATCAACAATGGTTGAACCATTTTATCGATAAAACCGTGGATGTCATCATTGAATCCTATGGTTTAGGTCACAGTCATGGTTATACCAGTGAATATGCCTATACGACCATTCAAGGTTCCTATCCCATTGGAACTTTAGTCAAAGCCAGAGTCACAAATCTCGAAAAGGATCATTTGTATGCCATTGTGGAATGATCCATTGGTTCAAACCATATATCGTATCGTTGCGGATCATCAAACTGGTCCGGATTGGGTGGCATATCTTGTGATTGGCATATTGGCCATCCTCAGTGTGGTATTACTCAGTGGTCATGGCGTGAATCTGATTGCTGGATATAATACGGCTTCGGATTCTCAAAAGCAGAAATATGATACAAAACGGTTGTGCCGTGTCATGGGTAGCGGGATGAGTTTGATCACCATTTCTATGTTTCTTTTATTTGCTTTTCAGGATAGCCTGAGTGAGTGGTGGATCGGGTTTCAGGTGCAGTTTGTCTTTATCATTGTCATCGTGGTGCTCATCTTAGCCAATACGTGGTGCAAAAAGAAAATAAAATAAACGAAATGAAAGTAGCTTTTATAGATCGCGACGGAACAATTATTCGTGATTATCCAGATGAGGTCTGGCCGTCTGTTGCTGAACCTGAGTTTATCAATCACAGTATCGAGGGATTGAGAAGATTACATGATTTGGGTTTTCAACTGATCGTAATTACAAATCAATATTTGATCGGTGAAGGGTATATTACTCAACGACAATATGATTTCTTTGATGGGTTGTTTCAAACAAAACTTGAAGATTACGATGTTCATCTATTGGATGTGTTTTATTGTCCTCACGCTCGAAATGAAAATTGTCATTGCAGAAAACCAGGCACTGGAATGATTGAAAAAGCTATACAGAAATACCCGTCCATTGAACTTTCGAAATCAATTTTGATTGG
>CALVCY010000022.1 GCA_944326175.1 uncultured Erysipelotrichaceae bacterium | reverse complement strand
GGATCAAAGGCATCCCGCAGTGCATCACCGATAAAATTGATTGAAACCACTAATACGATGATCAATACACCCGCCGGGATCCATAACCAAGGTTTATCGGTCAACACATTCATGGATTGGGCGGCATTGAGCATGTTGCCAAGAGAAGCTGTGGGTTGCGTGACGCCCATCCCTAAAAAGGACAATGCCGCCTCATCCAACATACTCATGGCCAATACATTGGTGGCATAGATCAAGATCGGTGCCACGGTATTGGGCAATATTTCACCAAATAGGATCTTGGCGCGGGGCAATCCCGCGATGCGGGCACTTTTGACAAAGTCACTTTCCCTTAAGGAAAGCACATTGCCCCGCACCATCCGGGTGATCCCCGGCCAATCCACAAAACCTAGGATAAGGATGATCGAAACCAATCCCGGCTCAAATATGGCAGCCGCTACCAATACCAACAATATATAAGGAAAACTCATCACCATATCGGTAAATCGCATGATCACAGCATCGATGATCCCACCAAAATATCCAGCCACTAATCCTAATACCACTCCGATAGTCATGGAAATGATCGTGGCACAAATCCCGACTAATAAGGAAATGCGCATCCCATAGATCAATCGGGACAAGACATCCCGTCCGATCTGATCCGTTCCAAGCCAATGAGTCGCACTTGGAGCAGCTGAAAATGATGCGGATATGGCATTGGGATCATAGGGAGCGATCCATGGTGCCAAAAAAGCGATCAATGATAAAACCACAAATACGATGGTAAAAACCACCGCAAGACGATGTTTCATGAATCGTCTAAAGATCATATGGCTCATACTTTCATGTCCATTCATGCCGCTTACCTCAATTCAATGGTCGGATTGATCCAAGCATACAGGATATCCGTGATCAAATTACCGACCAATACGACGATGGCACTGAGCAGACAAACTCCCATGATCACCGGATAATCCCGAGCGATGATCGCACTCATGCTCATCAATCCCAATCCCGGCCAGGAAAACACCTGTTCGACAATGACGGCACCACCAAACAATAGCGGGATCTGGGTGCCGATCAATGAAATAATGGGGACCAATGCATTTTTAAGTCCATGCTTTAAGATCACTTTTTTGTTGCCGATCCCTTTGGCTTTAGCTAACCGAAGATAATCGGATTGCAAGATTTCCAACATTGCCGAGCGGATATAGCGGATATTGCTACCCGCAAATGATAATGCCAATACCATTACTGGTAAGACCATATGGGAAAGTAAATCCAAAAGATCAAAAGAAGTTCCCAATGTGACCATACCATTGCTCGGCAACCATCCCAGTTTCAAGGAAAAGACATAAATCAAAAGCAATGCTAGAAAGAAACTGGGAATGGAAGATGCGACAAACGAAGTGGTCACGATGGCATAATCCCCTTTGGAATACTGTTTCACTGCGGAATAGATGCCCGCAGGTAAAGCGATCAGATAAGATAGCAATAAGGATGAAACCATCAATAATAAAGTGGGAGCGATATGATCGATGATCATGGTGGATACACTTTGATAAGAAGAAATGGAATAACCAAGATTGCCATGGAGCAATTGGTTCAACCATACGAAATACTGGACATAGATCGGTTGATCCAATCCCAATTGAATGGCTTTGACATCGACTGCAGCTTGCGAGATGCGTGGTCCAACCATCATTTCCAATGGATTGCCAGCTAAACTCATGATCAAATAATCGATCATGGTGATACCGATCAACACAGGAATGGCGCTGATCAAACGTTTGATGATATAACGGCTCATTGGATCATCCTTTCTTGAATCGATACATTGGGGGCATACCCATGGGTGATGGTACCATCAACTGATGTCAATGGTTGAACCAATGTCCCTGTTTCATCTTCTAAGCGTTGACGGGCATCCTTGCCGATATAACGGTTTGTCGTGACTTCACCATTTAATATCGGTTTTTGCTTTTGGGCAAATGAAGGATCGGCTTTCGGGCTGGCAGCCAATAAGGCTTTGGTGTAATCATGAAGTGGATGATCAAAGACGTCATTGGTCAAACCCAGTTCAACGATATTGCCTTGATACATCACCGCGACTCGATCACATACATAGCGCACTGCCGCAAGCGCATGCGCTATGAATACGATGGATAGATCCAATTGCTGTTGCAATGTTTTCAATAAATTCAAGATCTGTGCCTGGATCGAAACATCCAATGCCGAAGTCGGCTCATCCGCGATCAATAATTTGGGTCTTAAAGACAATGCTTTGGCAATACAGATCCGTTGGCGCTGACCTCCGGAAAACTCATGGGGATAACGATATAAAACATCCGCATTCAATCCCACCATTTCCAAAAGTGGTTGGATATCTTTGGATGCATCGTGTCGTGTGGTCAAACCATGATGGATCATGGGGATCGCGATGCTATCAATGATACGTTTGCGGGGATTCAACGCCGCAAACGGATCTTGAAATACCATTTGTATCTCAGTGCGCATCTTGGATCGATTGAATGCATGGATATCATTGATGGTGGAACCATTGTAAACAATCGTTCCACCATCACATGGTTCCAACAAAGCCATCACGCGTGCCAACGTACTTTTCCCACATCCACTTTCTCCAACGATCCCTAAGATCTCTGCAGGATATACATCCAGATTGATCCCATTGACTGACCGGGTAAACCCCACCATATGATTCAACAACCCACTTTGGATCGGGTAGAATTTATAAACATTGGATAAATGCATCAAAGAAGTTTCACTCATACGGATTCCTTCCTAGGTCGATACAGCGAACACGATGGTTTGAACCATATTGTCTCATATCGATGGTGGTTTGACATGCATCCTGTGCATAGGGACAGCGATCATAAAAGCGACAACCTTTCAATGTATCATAATCGCTGGAAACCGTGCCGTTAATACTGTTTAAGGTGGTCGAACCATCATCATCGATGGATGGGACCGAAGCCATCAAGGCTTTCGTATAGGGGTGTTGTGGATTGGAAAACAGATCCATCACTGATGCGGATTCGATGATCTGTCCGGCATACATGACCATCACCGAATCCGCCATGGTGGCCACCACTCCCATATCATGGGTGATCAATAAAATGGCCATACCATA
>CALVCY010000021.1 GCA_944326175.1 uncultured Erysipelotrichaceae bacterium | reverse complement strand
TTATTCATTTTCCAGTTACCGACGATAATAGGTTTTCTCATGATTTATTTCTCCTCGATAATGGCAATACCCGGTAATTCCTTGCCTTCCATGTATTCCAAGGAAGCACCACCACCGGTAGAAATGTGGGTAAATTTATCAGCATAGCCTAAATTCTTCGCTGCGGAAGCCGAGTCGCCGCCACCGATGATGCTCATGCAGTCATCCAAATTGGCAATGGCTTCGCAAACACCAATGGTCCCTTTGGCAAATTCGGGTTTTTCAAACACGCCCATCGGACCGTTCCAGAATACGGTTTTTGCACCGGAAAGTTGTTCTTTGAAGTATGCGATGGTCTTCGGTCCAATATCCAAGCCCATATAGCCATCTGGGATAGCGTTGGCATCCACAGTTTTGACGTCGGTCGGATTATCGAAGTCGTTGGCAACAACGGTATCTACTGGTAAAACCAGTTTATCTCCGGCTTTATCCAGGAATGATTTCGCGACTTCGACTTTATCTTCTTCCAATAGACTGGTTCCAACATTCCAACCTTTGGCTTTGTAGAATGTATAAGCCATTCCACCACCAACGATGACTTTATCCGCGATCTTGAGCAGATTCTCGATGACGCCGATCTTATCGGAAACTTTGGCACCACCTAAAACAGCCACGAATGGATGTTTGGGATCATCCAATGCAGTACCCAAGTATTTCAGTTCCTTTTCAATCAAGAAACCAACAGCACTGGGTAGATGGGTCGGGATACCGACAGTGGAAGCATGGCCTCTGTGGACGGAACCAAACGCATCAGATACATACAAATCACCCAATGATGCCCAATAAGCACCCAATTCCGGATCGTTTTTCGATTCACCTTTTTCATAACGGGTATTTTGCATCAGGACGATGTCGCCTTCAGCCATGGTATTGACCGCATTTTCCAATGCTTCGCCACGGGTAGCGTTAACGAATGTCACTTTATGGTTCGGAACCAATTCCTGCAGGCGTTTGCCGACAATGGACATATCGTTTTTAGCTTTGTCCTTTTCACATTTTTCCGGATCTTTGTGATCCACTTTGCCTAAATGGCTCAACAGGATCACCTTGGCATGATGATCTGCCAGGTAATTGATGGTCGGTAACGCAGCGCGAATACGATTATCATCAGTGATTTCTTCACCTTTGTGCGGCACGTTGAAGTCGACACGAACAATGACTTTTTTACCTTCGACCTGTAAGTCGGTCACACTTTTTTTTGCCATAATCATTCCTCCTATATGACGGTTCAATTATATCATCAAACATTTTGTCAAAAGATGGACAACAGACGAAATGTTTGAATTTATGATCTGACTCAATCATTTCATGATCGTATTCATATGACTTTTTTGCTTATTTTGACCAATCAATCGGTGTTTGCTGATGATCCGTTAACCATTGATTGATCGTGGAAAATGGTTTTGATCCAAAGAAACCGCGATGGGCCGATAAAGGAGATGGATGGTTAGACTCCAAGATGCCATGGTGGCTCATATCAATCCATTGCTTGGCAACCTGAGCCTTTTTGCCCCACAATACAAAAATCATCGGTGTTTCGCGCCGATTGAGTTCTTTGATCGTATCTTCAAAAAAGATATCCCATCCAAACTTCGCGTGGCTCAGTGCCTTGCCCACCCGAACCGTTAATATGGAGTTGATCAGAAAAACGCCTTGAGCCGCCCACCCTTCTAGGCACCCGTTGTCAAAATGATCCACGCCCAAATCATTTTTCAATTCCGTAAAAATATTGCGCAGGCTTGGAGGTAGCGGAAAACCCTTCGGCACTGAAAACGACAACCCTTGCGCCTGCCCGATTTCGTGATAGGGATCTTGACCGATGATGACGACTTTTACTGCATCGTAGGGCGTCAGTTTAAACGCATTGAGCCGATCATTGGGTTTAGGAAACACCAAATGGTGTTTCTCATCCTGTGCAATCGCCTCCTCCAATTTTTCAAAATACGGTTGCTCCATTTCCCGGGCAATAAATTCTTTCCAATGCTGGTCCATAAAAACAATTCCTTTCTGAATATTGCGAATAATCGTTTTTTGTCAAAGCCGCTCAATCGGTTTGATCAAAGAATAAACAACGGAAGAAAACGGTCAGTCCGAAGGAACTGACCGTTGCTGTTTTCTGTCAAAGTGGATCCATTCAATGGATTATTCACCCAACATCACATGCCGCATAAATGCCTTCACACTGGCTTCCAGTGTATCACAAGCATCCTGGTTTTCACCTTTAATGCAGAAGTAGACCTTACACTTGGGCTCGGTTCCACTTGGACGGACAGCGACCCACGAGCCGTTGTCGAGCTGATATTTCAATACATCGGAGATGTCAAATCCCGTCAATTCACTTTCAACGCCACCATCCCAGATCACGCAAGTCTTGAAGTCCCAACGCTTGACCACTTTATGGCCGGCAATTTCGGTAAGTGGATGCTGATGCAGATTACCCATCATGGCAGCCAATTGCTTAGCACCGGATTCACCGGGTAGCGCAATGCTCATCTGGCTTTCCTTGAATGTGCCGAATCGTGCATACAGATCATGCAACACATCCACCAAAGTCTTTCCCTGATGCTTGTAGAAACATGCGGCTTCAGCCAACATCAGACAAGCCTGCGGGGAGTCTTTGTCCCGAACGAACGGACTGATCAATGAACCATAGGATTCTTCATAACCAAACACGTATTCTTTGTCACCGCTTTGTTCATGCTGATGGACCTTGGAGCCGATATACTTGAATCCAGTCAGCGTCTTTTCAGTTTCCACACCATAGCTGGCGGCAATGATTTCACCAAGATCCGAAGTGACGACCGTGTTGAACATAACGCCATTATTTGGCAATGTGCCAAGCGCTTTGCGCTGGCTCATGATATATTCGATCAATACCGCTCCGCTTTGGTTCCCGGTCAGCAGTTGATAATCACCGTTGTGTTTGACGGCAACACCCATACGGTCTGCATCCGGATCACACACCAATACGACATCGCAATCATGGGTCTTCGCCAGTTTGATGGCTTCCACATAGCTGCCGGGTTCTTCCGGATTAGGCGATTCGGTTGCCGAAAAATCCGGATCGGGTACACATTGGCTTTCCACGGCATAGTAGGTATAACCGGCTTTGTCATAGACCGACTGAACGATACCGTTGGCGGTACCATGCTCCGGTGAGAAAGAAATAGAAATATTGGTTTTATCTAATTCCGGATGCAATTGAATGCCCAGCACCCGGTTGATGTACGATTCATCCATTTCTTCACCCATGATATGGATCATGGCTTTCTGTTCATCCGTGAGATGGTATTCGATGGATAAGGGATCTTCAACAGCATTGACCGCTTCCACGACCTGGTTGGCCAGTTCAGGAATCAATTGGCATCCGGTTTCATCATAGAGTTTGTATCCGTTGTATTCTTTTGGATTATGCGATGCCGTGATCATGATCCCGCCAGCACAGTTTTTTTCACGAACTGCATAGGAAAGCATCGGCGTGGGGCGAAGATTGGCATAAACATACGACGGGATATTATAGGAAGCGAGCAGATTGGCACAATCAAATGCAAATTCCTGGGAGTGGTGGCGATTGTCGTAGGAAATGGCCACACCACGTTCACTGTGGCCCCACTTCAAAAGGGTTTTGGCATAACCAACGGTTGCTTTACGAATCGTAAACAGATTGATTCGATTGGTACCGGGGCCAAGCAGCCCGCGCATGCCGGCGGTTCCGAATGCGATATTGGTGTAGAATGCATCATTGAGCGCTTCTTCATTCATCGCATCAAGTTCAGCCTTGAGATCCTCGGTAAGATGAGTGCAGGATTTCCAGGATTGAATATCTTGTAACATAGTTTTGTCCTTTCTTATGACTACAGTATTCATTATAAGATGAAATGATGGATTTGGGTAAGCGGTTTCATGAATCGAATCCGCTTGCTTGATTGCCCCCCCTTGTTTGATAAAATAATGGTGACAAACAAACGCTACAAACTACGAACCAAAACGATTCATGGAGGGAATAGCGATGAAAAAGAAAATGAATTTCATCTTAGCGGTAACGCTGCTTCTTCTACCAACCGCCTGTTCATCTTCCGGTGATAGCGAAACGCTAACGCCAAGCGACACAGCGGAAAATGCGCTCGCTATTGCACTGGATCAAACCAGCACGGATCAGATCCAAAAAATGCTCGATACCTTAACATCGTTGCAGGATGATCCGCAGGGTTTTCAAGTCAATTATTACCAACCCGGATCAAACACACTGGCTTTCCATAATTTTTATGTGCGTGCCGAAGATGTGCAAAAAATGGACAATAGTGCAACCGCAACAGTGGATGAATCAAACGATAGGACGATGATCACACCATCCCAAAAGGAATTGATGAATACCCAAATGATTGACTTCAATCATCAGTTGCTGACGATATTGACGGATGCATCCTATCACCCATCCAACGAAAAATCAGATACAGCCAATAAAGTGCTTCATATTTTCAATGTAATGGATCAGCCCAACAATGTCTGCTTTGATGTGTATGCAGATGGTTCTATCACTGTTATCATCGATGAAAAAATCACTCATGCAACCGTGGATCAGCAGGTGGTTGAAACCATTGATGATCTGTTTGAACCATTGATCCATGCCTATAGCGGTGGACAATTCCATTGGGTCGATGATCTGGCTGTCTGAAGAATAATGGTCAAACCATAAAAAAGGATATCCATCGGCATGGATATCCTTTTAAATGGTTGGAACCATTAATTGTTAAACATCGGCAAACGAGAACGGATCACATTGAGAATACCTTTAGTATTGCGATGCAACAACACCTGAGGCAAATGTAGCAGAAAAGAAACCCACACGTAAACCAAGATCCCTAAACTGCCTTTTAATGCCAGAATCAGAAAATTGACCACGATCCCACTGGTCGAACCATCGATCCCCAACAGATCAAAAATCACAAATACCCCGTTCATAGCCACCACGCACACCATCACTTTGAATAGATGGAGAATATTCTTCCAATAACTCATCCCAAACCGATTGTTGATCGCCTTTAATGATAAGAAGATCAACACACAACTTGCCAATGCACTGGAAAGAATGGCACCCTGCCATCCCATATACTGCACCATCGGGAAAAAGCTGATCAATTTAAACGCAAATGTAATGCCCAGATAAATCAATACCTGTCCGCGCATCTTCAATGTCATCATCATGGAAGTACAAATCGGTGAAAAGGTTCCAGCGATCGCCACCGTGGTGCTCCATTGCAATACCGATGCTCCCAAATCCAGATCCTGTGTCCCATAAAACAAGGAATAAATGGGTTTAGCCAGAAAACACAGGCACATGCATAACGGGATACCGATATACATCACCACATCCAGACATTCACCGATATACCGTTTCAATTGTTTGATATCATGCCGCTCCAGTGCACTGGTCATATACGGTACGATCCCACTGGGAAATCCGGTCGCCAATACCTGCGGAATAGCGATCAGATGCAATGACTGATACTGGATCATGCTTAATATTTGCATGCCTTCTTCCTGGGTATATCCGACTTTGACGATCTCCCCCATAAAAAACGTATTATTGACGATATCCATCGAATTGCCCAATATCGACGCGATGGCAAAAGGCAGACCAAAGGCGATCAATTCCACCACCACTTTTTTAGCGCGAGCCGGCCGCTTGGTCTGGTTTCTCGCGGCACGGCGCACCCAGCCGATATTGGCTTTATCGAATTTAAAATAATAAATCAACGCAACCGCGGCCGCCAAAAAAGTGGAAAACATCGCCATATAAATGGCATAGA
>CALVCY010000020.1 GCA_944326175.1 uncultured Erysipelotrichaceae bacterium | reverse complement strand
TGAAACGTTTACTGATACCTTGACGGTATCCACCAAAGAAAAATTGATGGATCTATTCAAATCCATCAATGGTTCAACCAAAGGAGTGAACTGATATGGCCAAAAGTTCCCAATTACTGTTAGGATTAAATCTGTATACGGATCGGTTGGACCATCTCTATTACAAAAGTCCATTCACTCATCAGTTTTATGCCATCGATCCAGGATCGATCAAAAAGTACACGGTCTACAGTTTCCGCTTTCCTATTGCATTAGCACTGTTCTATTTTGCCTATGTCTTTAGTCATTCACTTGGGATCGCCGCAGCGATCGGCGTTGTCGTTTATGCAGCGATGGCTTTCGCTTTCCATACCGTGTTTTTAAAAAAATTGGTCCCTTATCCTGTGATCAAACAGCCACAAAAACTAACGTATGCACGTCATTGCAAAGCATCACTGAGCAAGATCCGTTTGCAGGCTTTGATCTTACTATCAGCATTGCTGGCGATCGCCTTTGTTCTCAATGTGATGGTCAGTCATTATGACCTTGAGCTAGTCATCCTCAATTATCTGTTGGCTGGCGTTGCTGCGTTGTTCTGTGGCATCCATGTCTACTTCCTAATCAAAGGTAACTATATCCAACAATAAACCAATTTATAAAAGGCCGTGAGCATTCCACTCACGGCCTTGATTTTGTCGTCGTAATGTCCAAGACACACAATAACATGAATCGTATTTTGCTCAACAAAATATACGATACGATGCTTTGCATCAATACGTCTACTCCATAAACCGCTTAGCGTCCCTTTCAATGCTTCTGGCTTTCCTAACCACTCAAAAGGAGAGCGCATCATATCCTTAATCAAACTATTGATTCGTCGCAAGGTCTTTCGATCTTCATTTTGCCATTGAAGATATTGATCCCACGCCGAGTCCTCCCATAGTACTTTCATTATTCATCGATCAGGTCATGCTCTGCAAAATGCGCTTGACCACTTCGAATCTTATCCATCAAGGATTCGAGAAACCGCAGATTAGAGGTTGAATAAAACGGATCGGCGTTAATTTCAAAAGGAATTCGTTTTTCGCGTCCGACCTTTTTTGCAAAAATCGTGAACGCAGCGCTCATCGATAAGCCCATTTCTGTACATGCTTTTTCCATTTTCTTTTTGTCCTCCACATTCAATTTAAAATTGACGTTAACCATCTCGCTCATCCATATACCCTCACTTTCCCCATTTCTATTTTAGGACGCAACAAATAAAAGGTAAAGAATAATTCTTTACCTTTTATGATCATTACTATGTCAAAATAAAGCAAACTTATTGCTTCTCACCATTCGCAAATAGATGGTATTTGGCATCATAGCGTTTGGTTAGCCAAACCACGACCAACGGGCACAACGAGCATAGTGTCACCGAAACCAAAAGATACGTCCGTCCTGTTGGAAACAAAAAGTAACATAAGACGATCAATGCCATGCCAAAACACCTTCCCAACGACTGATACGTTTCCTTGGCAATGACTCTTCCAACATGGTTGGACTTGGGAAAACCATTGATGATGCTCATCATCATGATGGTAAAAGGATTGTTATAAATCGCGGTGGCGATCGCATTGGTCACACCAAAGTAGATTGCTGCAGCGATATTGTTGAACCACACCAATACCAATGTGGACGTGATCATCAAAAATGCTCCCCAGCAGAATATTTTGAACATATTGCGCATGGTCATCTTTTTGCCTAACAAATAAAATGCAATGATAGCGGACACTGAAAAGAATGCCAATAAGTTACTATATAACGTTCCACTACTCGCCGTGGCATCATAGATCAATAATCCGCTCAATGTTAAGGTCAGGCCATCCCGCACACCATAGAAAAAGACACTGGTCATCGCAAAACGCCAAGATGGATGATGCAGACTCAAACAATCTAAGATACGGAATGAATTCCCACTGGCCTTGACTTTCAAGCCAACAGAAATGATTACGATCACGATATAAATGACGATGACCAACCGGAATATATTGATATAACCGGCATTATCGGAACCACTGATGGTGATCAATAAGGATGCCAATAATGGTGCGACCAAAGCAGTAATGTTGTTCAATACACCGACATTAGCTAAGTATTGACCACGGGATTCAATCGAAGGGACCAATTGGTTGCATGTGTTGATGCTAAACCAATACAACCCTTCCCCGAAACCAGTCAAAAAGGCAACGATATAAGCGGCCCAGGTAAATGTGCTCAATAGCTGTTGTTGAGTCAGTATAAAAGCTAATGAGCCGATGATAAACAACAGTCCGGTCGCGATGGTCACACTAAACGGTAGTTTGGAACTAACTTTCCCACCCAAGGTAAAGGCAAAGGGAAATAACCCGATACGGATGATGGTATAAATGCTCATGACTACCAACGAGCCGGTATATTCATATAAATAGACATTGACGAATACCTGGGAGAGAGTATTGGCCATATTGAACATGCCGTTGATCAATACCAGCTTGTTTTCATCTTGGGAAAGCTTCATACATGATTCCTCTTCTTAAACTCCAATCAGTCTAGCACTATCTAATAGGTTTACAATGGTCGACCATACAATTTCATGATTTGGATATAAAAGAGTATACTGAATCAATCGAAAGGTGGTTGAACCATAGCATGATCAAATCCAATTATTCTTATGGTTATTTTATCAAACTCATTGTGGCATTGTTTTTCATGTTCGCATTCCGTTTCATTCCTGCACCAGCAGGATTGAGTGCTTCGGCGATGCAGGTTGTCGGTATATTCATTGGCGTATTGATCTTGTGGTTGAGTGTTGCCATCGATTGGCCATCTTTATTGATGATGGGGGCATTGGCATTGGTTCCGGAATTGAATTTTTCATCGATATTATCTTCGTCTTTTGGTAATACCACTTTCGTCTTTTTGATCTTTACGTTTATTTTGACTTATGCGCTTGGTCAAACCAGTGTATTGAAACGGATCGCCATTGCATTTATGACCAGTAAATATGCCATGAAAGGACCATGGGCATTTGTGATACTCTACAGTGCATCCATCTTATTTCTTGGTCTGTTCATCTCTCCTTCAGTATTGTTTTTTATCTACCTTCCCATCCATGATACGATCATGGAACTATTGGGT
>CALVCY010000019.1 GCA_944326175.1 uncultured Erysipelotrichaceae bacterium | reverse complement strand
TTGAAATCATCAAGGATAATGTGGTCGAAACCATGATCCCACATACATCCACCTGGGAAAAGAAACCACTGGATAAAACGGTACGTTTCAAATTCCAATTAGAGTTAGGGTGGGGACCGGATCGAAGGGTATTCCCGGATATCGAATCCAGACACTGGGTTGGTTCAATCCATACAGACGGAAAACTCATATCGATCGAAAAATGCTGGAGCACCTTCGGTCAGTCATTGGATCAAAAAGACGAACATGATGCGGATTTTGAAATCACGTCTTACAAAACCACTGCCACTGGAAAATGGATGGGACCATCCGCGATAACCACCGAGGGATTTATCTTTGAGATCGAAGATGATATCGATCACGATGTGGTGTTGACTATCGATGGGGTCGTCTATTCACTTGCGATCCGTGAATTGTTGGATAATTCCCGAATCATTCCCTTGATCGATGAAGTGAAAGAATTGGTCAAAACCCGTTTTGGTTTGACCGATTACTACCGTAAAGATACGTGGTGGCATAATTGCTATAAAATAAAGATCAATAAAGCGGTACCGTATGCAGGTTATCATGCGCATGTTTCCACTTGTATCGATACAACCGATTGCTCTACTGTCCGTATCCGCGCTTATCAGAAAAACGGTGGCATGGTATGGACATCTCCGTTGTTTGTTGAGGAATGAACGATGAAAAATCTGGTTTATATCAACACCCATGATTCCGGTCGTGTGCTTTCACCCTATGGGTATCCTACGCCGACTCCGAATCTAAGTGCATTTGCCGATGAGGCAACTTTGTTCACGCATTGTTATTGTTGTGGTCCAACCTGTTCACCATCTCGTGCAGCGATGCTGACTGGAGAATATCCACATCAAAATGGGATGCTGGGATTGGCTCAACGGGGATTTGACTTGGTTGAACCAAGTCATCATTTGGCCAATTATTTGAGAAGTCATGGTTATACCACAGCGATCAGTGGAATCCAGCATGAAAAGGGATGGTATTTGGATATCGATAAGGATGAATTGAATCATCTGGGATATGATGTGGTATTGACCAATGATACGTCTCGCTATCCAGATAAAAAACAATTGCATCATTGGGATCACGAAAATGCGATTTCTGCAATAGATTGGTTGAATCATGTGGATAAGACCAAACCTTTCATGCTTTCCTTTGGGTTGCATTCTACGCATCGTCCGTTTCCGGATGTGGAAGATGATATCAATGTGAATCAAACGGCGGTATTGCCACCATTTGATTCCAATGCAACGACACGCATGGATCAAGCCATGTACAATACATCCGCCAAACACGCCGATGTAGAGATCGGTTTGATCATTGATGCTTTGAAGCAAAATGGTCTATATGACAATACCGTGGTGATGTATACCACTGATCATGGTGAAGCGGTGCCGTTTCATAAATGTTTCTTATCAGATCAAGGAATCGGTGTCGCGTTGATCATCCGTGATCCGCAAAAAGGACACGGAGAAGTCTATGATCATCTGATCAGTCATATCGATGTCTTTCCGACGCTATGTGATCTTTTAGGAGTGGAAAAACCTGAATATCTGCAGGGACAGAGTTACGCGGATGTGTTTGGTGATACCACTATCGAAAAGGATGAATTCATTTATGCGGAAGTGAATTTCCATACTTCTTATGAGCCCATTCGCTGTGTGCGCAACAATCGCTTCAAATACGTGAAGTATTTTGATGACTACGATCATTACAATTTATCCAATATGGATGAATCGCCGACTAAGAGTGAGTACATCAAACAGGATTTGAAAAATCGGACCAAGCCCATGGAAGCACTTTATGACACATTGTATGATCGCTGCGAAGTCAATAATGTGATCGATGATCCACAATATCATGATGTGGTTGAAACGTTGCGAATTGCTTTGCATGCACACATGGTTCAAACCAATGATCCATTGCTTGAAGGTGAAATAGAAATCAAGCCGAATTACAAGGTCAATAAACGGGAGTGCGAACAAGCCAGCAGTAAAAATCCCGATGATTATGACCCACGTGGACGTCATTAGAAAATCAATGGGAATCATTCTGATCTATTGATCGTAAGTAATCCGATAGCGATTGCTTTGAATCGTTATGAGTACGGCTAATATTAAAACCCGGGTTCACTTCATTGATCCGGGTTTTAATTTTGTTTATCTGCTAAGCTTTATATGCTTTGCGGAACATAATCAATCCAATAATAAATACGATCACCAACGATCCAACACCGATATTGACCGATCCGCTGATCTGGGTCATCACGGAAATCAAAGTCGTACCAAAGAAACTGGCACCTTTACCGAAGATATCCATTAATCCAAAGTATTCGCCACTTTTTTCCGCAGGAATGATCTTCGTAAAATACGAGCGACTCATGGCTTGGATCCCACCTTGGAACAATCCTACACAAACGGCTAATACCCAGAATTGCCATTGGCTATTCATAAATAATGCAAATACTGCAATACCGGTATATGCGGCGATACAAATGGTGATCAGATTTCCCAAATCATGGTTTTGACACAACCGCCCAAAAGTGATCGATGAAGGGAAGGCGACGATCTGCGTCACCAATAACGCTAACAACAACCCGGTCGTATCCAATCCCAATGCTGTACCATATGCCGTTGCCATATCGATGATGGTATAAACTCCATCGATATAAAAGAAAAAGGCGATCAAAAACAAGAAGATCTTGCGCTCTTTTTTCACGTTCCGCA
>CALVCY010000018.1 GCA_944326175.1 uncultured Erysipelotrichaceae bacterium | reverse complement strand
GATTGAACCATTTGGATCGCGGATTGAATGATGTATCCACGATATTCCATGTTCATGGTTTCAACCATCTGCGTTTTATCGTGGCACCACAATTACTTCCCTGGTTATCCACTGGTTTGACCATGGGGATCTCTTTATGTTTTAAAGCCGGGATCGCTGCGGAATTGATTGGGTTACCCGATCATTCTTTAGGTGCGTATCTTTACCAGGCGAAGATCTTTTTGGCTTCGGCGGATCTATTGGCATATACCGTTGTGATCGTGCTCGTTTCCATGTTGGTTCGATGGATGATCCAACAACTGATGGTCTGGACCATGGAAAGGATCAATGGAAAATGAACGATATCATCATCCACCATTTGAGCAAAGCATATGATGGTTCAACCATCTTTGATGATTTCAATGCCATCATCCCATATGGTCGAACCACATTCATCCAAGGGCAAAGTGCCATTGGTAAAACCACCTTATGCCGTGTTTTGGCATCGTTAGAAGATTATCAGGGAAGCATCGAAGGTCTAAACGACTATCGGGTTTCCATGATCTTCCAACAGGACAATCTAGTTGGATCCTTATCGATATTGAATAATTTACGTCTGGTCAAACCAATTGATGACGATGGTTTCAACCAACGGCTTGATCAAGGCTTACATGCCTTTGGCTTATATGATGACCGACATAAAAGCATTCGTACGTGTTCCGGTGGTATGGCCCGTCGTGTAGCGATATTAAGAGCGTTACTTGTTGATTTTGATTTGTTGATCGCTGATGAAGCGTTAAAAGGCATGGATATAAAAACCGAACGGATGGTCATGGATCATCTACTTCAAGTGTGTCGTGGCAAGACCATCATCTGGGTTTCGCATCATCCAAGTGAAATGGAATATTTTGATGATCCGAACATCATTGAGATCGGATAAAAAACGGCATAATGGTCGGGGTGTTGTGCTTTTATGCCTTCAATTTGTCATAGGCCTTTCGATATAAATACTTCATAGATAGCCCTTGATTCAAGGGCAATCGAAAAGTGTTTTTTTTATCGAATGATTACGCATGTAAATTGCATTATTTCAAAATAATAACCTGTGAAAAATGACATTTCTTCAATGTTTTAGAGGCTAAAGTATCGATTCAGTGCATTTTTGATCCCGTTGTCGTCATTGCTGTCGGTGATTTCATCAGCAGCTTTTTTAGCATTGGTTGAACCATTAGCCATGACGATGCCGATGGCAGCATGAGTGAGCATATCGATATCATTGTCTTCATCACCGAAAACCATGACATTCTCCATGGTCAAACCATAGGGTTTCAGGATTTGTTCGATCCCGCTGGTCTTGCTGACTCGACTATCCATGTATTCATATAAAATCGCACAAGTTTTTAATCCCTGAGAGCGGAAAGCATCGTTGTGGAAGGTCGAACCACGTTGAATCACGGTATCCATATCGTTTGGATCACAGATGATCATCAACTTACCATGATCTTTGCTGGGTAAGTAGGTGGAATAATCTTCCACGCGATAGGGGACGTTATCTGCTTTGGCCAGACCACGCAATAAATCATCGTCCTTTGGTCCGACCAATACACCTTGATCTGGGATACAGAAATTGACCGGAAGATCGTTGAAATGATCGATGATCGATGCGACCAATTCTCCACTTAATGGGTAACTGGAGGTATACGTATGCTGGATATTATCCAGCAATGCGGCACCAGAGGTGCCCACGATCAAATCCACCAATCCACTTAGATTCCAATGGGTTTCGATCAGCTTTTCGCAACTGGTGGCGTCCCTTCCGGTGGCCAAACCAAATAAGATCCCTTTTTCTTTAACTTTTCGAATGGATTCGATCGTTGCTGGATCGACAGTTTGTTTTGAAGTCAGTAAGGTGCCGTCAACATCGACAAAGACAGCTTTGATATCGGCATTTGTTTTCATGGGGTGATTTTACCATGGTGCAATCGTTATTTATGGTTGAACCATAAAAAACAATGGCATACTTCCTTTCGATCGTCTCTTAAGGAGTATGAATACTTTATTGACATGTCCAATATGCGGAAATACAGATCCGTTAACGGTATTTATGGTCGGGACCAAGATCGTCTGTAAAAAATGCATCCATTATGTTCGAGATGCATTGACCATGCAGGAGATAAGCACGGATATCGATATTAGTGATTATCAACTTAATTATGCATTATCAAATGCTCAAAAAGCCTGTGCTGCCCAAGTCTTAAGTCATATCCAACAAGGACATGATGTTTTATTATGGGCTGTTTGCGGTGCGGGTAAGACCGAGATGATGATGGATTCGATCCAATATACCCTATCGATCGGTGGCAGAGTAGGCTTTCTGATCCCACGGCGACAAGTCGTGTTGGAAGTCCAGGATCGCTTAGCTAACGCTTTTTCAAGTGCAAAAGTTATTGCGGTATGCGCCGGTCATCAGGATGATCTGATCGGTGATATCGTGGTAGCGACCACCCATCAAGCGGTACGCTATCCTCGTGCATTTGATTTATTGATCCTGGATGAACCGGATGCCTTTCCTTATAAAGACAATGCGATATTGGAAACGATTGTCCAACGTACTCGAAAGGGGCGGATGATCTATTCCTCGGCTACACCGAGTCAATCATTGTTGGATATGGTCAAGACCAATACACTATCTGTGGTCGAATTAAATAGTCGCTATACTCAAAAACCAATGGTCGTACCACAAGCATGCTATGGTTTCATTTGGATGTTATGGTTCAAACTCCTTTGGTTTTTACAAACGTCCAAGCGTTCCGTCTTGATCTTTGTCCCAACTATAAAAATCGCAAAGCGATTGTATCAATGGTTGAAACCATGGTTCAACTGTTGCTATTTGACCAGTCAAAGTGAGTCCAAGGAAAGTGTGGTTGAATCATTTCGTAACAAAACATTTCCGATATTGATCTCCACCAGTGTATTGGAAAGAGGCGTAACTTTCATTGATATCGATGTTTTGATCTACCAAGCCGATCATCCGGTATTCGACCAAGCCGCATTGCAGCAGATGGCCGGCCGTGTCGGCCGTCATCCGCAATACTATCAAGGCCGATGCTTATTTTTGTGTCTAAAGCGCACGGATGCGATCCATGATTGCATCGAAAGGATCAAATATGCAAACCGCACATTGTCAATGGTGTAACCAATCCATATATATCGGTCGTGATCCATATCAGATCTTCTTTAGCCAAGATGTGTTATGTCCCAAGTGTCGCGCATTATTAAAACCAGTTTATGCATCCTTCCAATTGGAAGGATGCGATGGTTTGACCATTTATGAATATGATCAAACCATTCAAGATATGCTGTATCAGTATAAGACTATGCATGATATCACCCTGGCCAGGGCATTTTTGCCATTATCGTTATTTCGATTGTATCGTTATATCAATAAACGAACATTTTTGATGGCACCATCTTCATTGACGGTGATGAAAGAAAGAGGGTTTCATACATTGGATCAAATGGTCAAACCATTGCATCCCAAGATCCTGCATCCCTTTTATCGTTTGGATCTTTCTCAGCAAAAGCAAAAATCTTTTATCCAACGCCAACAGATATCGATTCCCATAAAACCCGGTCAAACCATTCCCAATAAAGTGATCCTCTTTGATGATGTGTGTATCACTGGCTCTACTCTTATTGCCTGTATCCACGCACTAAAAGCTATCGGAATCCAGGACATTCGCATCCTTGTGATCGCAAAACGCCTTAAACACATGGTTAAACCATAAAAAAATCAACCGTATAGGATATAATACTTTGCGTATTTGTTAATTGTGGAGGTAACCATGCCCAATTTCCTGAAAAATCTGTTGAACGGTGATCAACGCCGCGTCAACGCCATCGATAAAAAAATGAAGGAAGTCGATACCCTGGCTCAAACCATGGCATCCCTTTCCGATGACCAATTAAAAGCCAAGACCCAGGAATTCAAAGATCGTCTGGCCAATGGAGCGACCTTGGATGATATTTTGATCGAAGCGTTTGCACTCGTTCGTGAAGCCTGTACCCGAGTATTGCATATGACCCCATTCCATGTCCAGTTGATGGGTGCTTATGTTTTGCATCAAGGGGATATCGCGGAAATGAAGACCGGTGAAGGCAAGACCTTGACCGAAACGATGCCGGTATATCTCAATGCATTGACCGGACAAGGTGTCCATGTAGTCACCGTCAATGAATATCTGGCTACCCGTGACCGGCAAATCAATGGTCCGGTGTATGAATTTTTAGGCTTGACTGTCGGCTTGAACTTACGCCAACTCACACCGGCGCAAAAACGAGCCGCTTATGAATGTGATATCACGTATACCACCAATGCTGAATTGGGATTCGATTATCTGCGCGACAACATGGTCACTAAGAAAGAAGATCGTGTTTTGCGTGGTTTAAATTATGCCTTGATCGATGAAGTCGACTCCATTTTGATCGATGAAGCCCGTACACCGTTGATCATCTCTGGCGGTAAACAGATCAGTGCCAATTTATATATCCGCGCAGATCAGTTTGCTAAAAGTCTAACGGCCAATGCGGATTACACCATCGATATCCAATCTCGCAGTGTTTCCTTGACGGACAGTGGGGTGGATAAGGCAGAGCGGATGTTCAAGGTCAACAATCTGTTTGATCTTTCCAACACATCCCTGGTCCATTTCATCACCCAAGCATTGAAAGCCAATTACATCATGCGTGCGGATATCGAATACATGGTGGATAAAGAAAATGATCTGATCTTGATCATCGATCAAAACACGGGCCGAACCATGCCCGGAAGGGAATATTCCGATGGTTTGCACCAAGCGATCGAAGCCAAAGAAGGCATCACGATCAAACAGGAAACTGTGACTCTGGCCACGATCACCTATCAGAATTTCTTCCGCTTATACAATAAATTATGCGGGATGACGGGTACGGCCAAAACTGAAGAAGAAGAATTTTTGGAAATCTATAACATGCGGGTGGTCGAGATCCCGACCAACCGTCCCATGATCCGTGTGGATTATCCCGATGCCATTTTCGGCAACAAAAAAGCAAAGTTTAATGCATTGGTCAATGAAGTGCTGGAATGTCATGCTAAAGGGCAACCGGTATTGGTCGGTACCATTTCCGTTGAAACCAGTGAATTGATTTCAAAAATGTTGAAATCCCGTCATATCCACCATGAAGTGCTCAATGCCAAAAACCATGCCCGTGAAGCGGAGATCATCGCCCGCGCCGGTCAAAAAAATGCCGTGACCATTGCCACTAATATGGCTGGTCGTGGTACCGACATCAAATTGGGCGAAGGCGTCGTTGAATTGGGTGGCTTGGCCGTGCTTGGCAGTGAACGGCATGAATCCAGACGTATCGATAACCAATTGCGTGGCCGAAGTGGCCGTCAAGGCGATCCGGGGTATTCCCGTTTCTATGTATCGATCGAAGACGAATTGATGCAGCGTTTCGGTGCCGAGCGCATGCAAGGTGCTTTCCAGCAATTGGGTGATGAGGCATTGCACAGCAAAACCATCACCAAATTCATCGAAGGCGCACAACGCCGTGTCGAAGGGGCCAACTTCGATGCTCGAAAAACTTTGCTGGGCTATGATGATGTCATGCGTCAGCAACGTGAGATCATGTATGAACAGCGCAATTTCATCCTCGATCATGAAGATGTCCATGAAATCACGCACGGCATGTTTGAAACCGTGGTCAGTGGGATCATCCATGGTCATATGGATGAAAAAGGTCATATCGATGTGCATGGTGTCGTGGAAGCCTTACAGAAAATGGGGTTGAAGGAAAATGTGGATGAGTCCATGTTGACCGGAAAAGATGAACAAACCATCTTATCCACCTGTGTGGGAGGTGCCTGGAAGATCTATGAAGACAAGATCGCACCGGTACGCAAGCAAGTGATGCCGATCGAGCGGACCATGGTATTGAAGATGATCGACCAATCCTGGGTCAATCATATCGATATGATGAGCAAATTAAGAGAAGGGATCGGATTGCGCGGATATGCACAAACCAACCCGTTGCAAGCATATGTCGAAGAAGGCTATCAGTTATTCGAAGAGATGAAAGACCAGATCGCCCGCAATGTGGTCATGTTCTGTCTCAATGTCAAGATCGTGATCAATCCGGCACCCAATCCTATGGCCAATCTGACCCCAGAGCAACAGGAAAAGGCCAAGGAACTTCTAGCAAAACGTCAGCAACAGGCCAAAGAGTTATTGACGAAAAAACAAGCTGCATTGCGTGCGGCCCAAGCCAAGGGATTAATGAAACCGGGTGTGTTGCAACCACATCATGCACCAAATGGACCGATGGTCAAACCACAGCAATCCAATGATCCCACCAAAGGAGAATAAACGATGGAACAATACGAACTCAAGCAGGAGCTAAGCCAGCTTTCCACCAAGGTGCGTCAGCTGGGTGATTCACTTTGACTTGCCTGCAAAGCAGAAACAATCGAATGAATATGAAGCCTTGATGGCGGATGAACACTTCTGGGATGATCAACAGCATGCCCAGCATGTGATCAAACAAAACAACGGGTTAAAGGAGATCATTTCAAAAACCAAAGCATTGATCGAGCAATTGGATAATTTGGAAGAATTAGTCAAGGAATATGATGGTTCCGATACTTCCATGTGGGAATTGATCGAAGAAGAATATACGGATTTTAAGAAAAACTTCGATGCGTTTGAATTGATGGTCTTACTCTCTGATCCTTATAACAAAAATAACGCGATCGTGACGTTTCATCCTGGTGCTGGGGGAACCGAAAGCCAGGATTGGGCACAAATGTTGGAGCGCATGATCAGTCGTTGGGCAGAACGCAAAGGATATAAAACCACTATCCTGGATTGGCAGGATGGCGACGAAGCGGGGATCAAAAGCGCAACCTTATGTATCGAAGGTGAAAACGCCTATGGGTATCTTAAAGCCTTAAAAGGTGTCCATCGCCTGGTACGCATCTCTCCCTTTGACTCCAATGCCCGTCGACACACCTCATTTTCCAGTATCGATGTGATGCCTCAATTCGAAGATGATGTGGAGATCACCATCGAGGAAAAGGATCTAACCATTGAAACGCATCGTGCTTCCGGGGCTGGTGGTCAGCACATCAATAAAACCGATTCGGCGGTAAGGATCATCCACAAGCCCACCGGTATCGTGGTCAATTGCCAAAGTGAACGTTCCCAGATCCAAAACCGGGAGCGGGCGATGAACATGTTACGCAGTAAGCTTTACCAGCGCATGATCGAACAACAGCAAGCCGAGGTTGCCAGTTTGAAGGGTGAAGAAAAAGCCATCGAATGGGGCAGTCAGATCATGAGTTATGTCTTCTGTCCGTATACATTGGTCAAGGATGCCCGTACTGGGTATGAAATGAGCAATGTGGACAAAGTCATGGATGGTGAATTAGACGGATTCATTTTTTCCTATTTAAAGAGCCTGATTAAATAACAGGCTCTTTGCTTTTTTGGTATAATGACAACCAAGTGAAGGGAGACGGCTATGGAATGGTTGAAAATTATCATACTGGGGATCATCCAGGGCATTACCGAATGGTTGCCTATTTCATCCACCGGCCATTTGCTTTTATTTGAACATTGGGTTGGTCTGACCATGTATGAAGACCCATTGGTCAATGCTGATTTCTTCAACCTATTTTTGGTCGTGATCCAATTTGGTTCGATCTTGGCCATCGTCTATTTATTTTTCAAGCGACTCAATCCATTTGATCCACGGAAAACGATGAAAGCCAAACGTGCGACCATGCGCTTATGGATCAAATTGATCATTGGTTGCATCCCTACTGGTATAATCGGTTTACTGCTCAATGATTTTATCGATCGCTATTTCCATACATCCTTTGTGATCGCTGCCATGCTGATTACCTATGGGATCGCATTCATTGTGGTCGAAAATCATCCGTTACCGGAAAAAGTGCATACATTGGATCAATTGAGTTATGGTACAGCATTTAAGATCGGTTGTGCGCAAACACTGGCGATCGTTCCAGGAACGAGTCGCTCTGGTGCGACCATTGTCGGCTCGCTGTTACTTGGGGTCAATCGTACGGTGGCGACGGAATTTTCGTTTTTTTTGGCTTGCCCAGTGATGTTTGGGGCATCTTTATTGAAAGTATTCAGCTATGGTGCAGGAATGACCTGGGTCGGTTGGATGGCGATCTTATTGGGTACGGTGGTCAGTTTTATCGTATCCCTGTTTGCGGTGAAATATCTGTTATATTACATCCGCAAACATGATTTCAAAGTGTTTGGTTATTATCGGATCATTCTGGGGATACTGGTATTGATCACGGTTTTCTTGTAGTTGAAGGAGTATTAAGTTTTGGATCTTAGCAAATTGATCCCCTTGTTTACGGAAGGGGTATTATCGTTTTTTTCACCTTGTGTCTTACCGATCATTCCACTGTATCTGGCTTATTTGACCAATAGTGCGACCAAAGTGGATGAAACGGGTGAAAAACATACATCGACACTTAAATTTATTGGTTTGACCATTGCATTCGTGGCAGGGATATCGGTGATTTTTTTCGTTGCGGCATTCAGCAGTTCTGCGATCGCCCAATGGTTGGATCGCTATTCACTGGTATTGGAATATGTGGCGGCATTCTTCATTATTTTGTTTGGTCTTTTTTATTTGGGTATCATCCAGATCCCATGGTTCAACCAACAACATAAATTGCCAGTGCAAATCAATGTGCATCAACTGAATTATTTATCCGCTTTTTTACTTGGCTTTTTATTTACATTTGGGTGGACACCATGTATCGGACCGATGTTAGGTTTTGCATTTTCGATGGCAGTGTCCTCTGGGGCAGATGCATTTGTCTATGTGATGAGCTTTGCCCTTGGTTTTTTGGTGATGTTTATTGCATTGGCATTGGCTGGAAAGCTCGTATTGCATTTTATCGAAAAAGCGAAATCGTTGATGAAGTGGGTGACATTGCTCGCCGGAGCGGTGATGGTATTGATGGGATGCTATGTCTTTTACGAAGCGGCCACATCGACACTGGTGTTACAGGATAATCAGGCAACGATCGGTTCGAACGATGATAAAACCAGCGAAGAAAGTGATAGCGTGGAGATGACCATGGACACGCTGGATTTTACATTGTTGGATAAAGACGGCAATGAGGTGAGTCTAAGCGATTACAAAGGCAAAAAGACACTGGTCATGTTCTTTGGTACCTGGTGTGGCTATTGCCG
>CALVCY010000017.1 GCA_944326175.1 uncultured Erysipelotrichaceae bacterium | reverse complement strand
GAAAGGACCATGGGCATTTGTGATACTCTACAGTGCATCCATCTTATTTCTTGGTCTGTTCATCTCTCCTTCAGTATTGTTTTTTATCTACCTTCCCATCCATGATACGATCATGGAACTATTGGGTATAAATAAAGGAGATAAGCTTGGTGCATTGATGATGATCAGCAATGTCATCATGTGTGGTGTCTCCAGCGGAATGACGCCCATTGCCCATGTTTTTCCACTTATTGCCATGGGGTTATACCAGGATATGTATGGTATGACCATTGATTATGCCCGTTATATGCTTATTGGTATTCCAGTGGGTCTGATCGTCTTTGGTTTGACCATGCTGGTATTCCGTTTCATGTTAAAGCCGGATATGACACCATTTAAGAATCTGGATGTTCGTTCTCTAAAATCCATGGTCGAACCATCTTCATCCAAAGATATCCTTGTTTTATCCATCTTCCTATTGGTCATTGCTTTATGGGTATTACCGGGATTATTGCTGCTGTTGCTTCCCCAAGGTCCACTCTATTCTTTTTTGGATTGGTTCGATGCACTGGGTACTGCCATGCCACCGTTGATCGGTGTGGTGCTGTTATGTGTGATCCATCATGAGGGAAAACCTATTTTCAACATTGCCAACGCCATGGCCAAGGGCGTATCGTGGAGTTCATTATTGATGTGTGCGGGAACATTAGCCATCGGATCAGCATTGACCAACAGTGATATTGGTTTTACCAGCTGGTTATCTGCTTCCTTATCTCCATTGATCGCACCATTGCCACCACTAGTGATGATTTTCATTTTTTTTTTTTTTTCAAGATTGCAGACCAATCTTTCTTCCAATATGGTCACCTCTACTTTGGTCAGTTCTGCGGCATTGACCATTAGCGCTTCATTAAACGGCATCAATATCGCGGTGTTGATCATCTTGATCGGCATGCTTTCAGCGTATGCTTTTGCGACCCCACCGGCCATGCCGTGTGTGGCGATTGCAAGCAGCAGCGGTTGGACCACGACCAAGCAGATGATGATCTATGGTTTTACCATCATGCTGCTGTCGATCATCGTTGCCACACTGATCGGTTACCCGATCGGTTGTCTGATTTTTTAACCATATTTTGTGCAACAGGAATCAAAAAAATACCATTCCAAGCGGAATGGTATTTTTTTGATTCAACCTACTGGCTTATTCCTGTTCCTGTAAAGCATCGCCCAATGTGACTCTCAGATCTGCCACACCATCTTTACCGACTTGGCACAATGCCGCAATATCCGGATCAGCCATCGTCCGGCTGCCCAACAATTCCAAAACCATGGATAAATTCATACCGGTGATCACATCGACCCCTTTACGCATGATCCGTGCCATGCAGTTGCATGGGGATCCAAACAACAGATCGCAGAATACGACCACTCCATCGCCAGTATCCACCCGTTTGCAAGCTTCTTCTAATACATGGACGAATTCATCCGGATTATCGGAGGGTTGCAGGCAGCATGCCTCCAATTGGGGCTGTTCGTCAAAGAACAGTTTCGTGGTTTCCAGCATTCCTTGGGCTAAATTGCCATGGCTGGTCAGAACAATACCTTTCATGTTAAAAGCTCCTTTTCTCTAACGGATATTGTAGCAGAACCACCAAATTGTACAACCATCTTTGAAATGGCTTTCATTCAAAACCAAGAAGACTATAATAGGGACAGAAGGAGTTTGAAACGTATGATCATTCAAAGCAAAAACGTCTATCTGGACGAAAAATTACGTCCGGCTCAATTGGAAATCGAACAGGGGATGATCAAGACCATCATGCCTTATGGTACGACCACGGTGGATCACGATTATGGGGATGCATGGATCTTACCTGGATTGATCGATATCCATAACCATGGTTATCTCAAGGGTGATGCCAATCATGCAACGGTCGAATGGTTGGACCAATGGACATCCTATTTACCCAGTGAAGGGGTGACCGGGACCATGTCCACCATTTCCACTTATCCTTATCAACCCTTATTGGAGTCATTGAAGGTGATCGGGGATTATTTAGACCATCAAAAAGATGGTCATACCATCATCCATGGGGTTTATGAAGAAGGACCATTCATTTCTTCCACTCATCCAGGAGCGCAGTCACTGGAAAATAAAGTGGTCCCAACCATCGATATCGTCAAGCAAATGGATGCTGCGTGCAATCATCACTTAAGATACGTGATGATCGCACCGGAAGAATTGAATGGCGATTATAGTGTGATCGACTACTGCGTATCCCATGGTATGGTGGTCACCTTGGGCCATACCGGTGCCACGTATGCGATTGCCGATGAAGCGATCCAGCATGGTGCAACCAGTTTCACCCATACATATAACGGGATGAGTGGTCTGCACCATCGTGAACCTGGATGTGTCGGGTACGCCATGAACAATGAAAATGTCTACGCGGAACTGATCTGTGACGGAGTACATGTCAAAGCACCCGCTGCCCGTGTTTTAGCCAATGCCAAAGGCAAGGATAAATTGGTCATGATCACCGATTCTGTGGCCATCAAAGGCTTACCGATCGGTCATTATCATGACGATACCCGAGATGTTGAAATCTGTGAAGACGGTGTGGGTCGATTAGCCAATGGAACCATTGCTGGTAGTTGCAATCGACTCAACAAAGTACTTTACTTTGCGATCCACCATGCCAACATTGATTTGACCACTGCGATCAATGCAGTGACCAAAAACCCATGTGATTTGTTACATATCAACAACAAGGGTGTGTTGAAAGTTGGATATGATGCCGATATTGCCGTGTTTGATGAAAACATGGATCCGATCGATGTCTATATCGCTGGCAAAGTCGTTTATACTCATTAAGCATGGTCTAACCATATACCGGGATGTTTGAAACAAACATCCCGGTATTTTGTTTTGGTTATACCATTGGTAGAATAATGGATATGACCAAACGACTCATTGGAATCGATTATCTCAAATTTATCGCAACGATCATGATCATCGTCTTTCATTGTGGGATGTTTGACAACAATACGATCGTGATGATGGCCGTTGGGATTTTCTTTACCTGCAGTGGTTATCTGTTTAAAGAAAAGAACAACGGTATCTTCTGGAAACATATCTTGGGTTTAACCATGACCACTCTGGTTTATACCTTGGCTTATATGCTATTGAATGGTTATGTCCATCACGATTATGGTTTGAGCAGCATGCTCAATGGTTTGAATCTCATCGATTTACTGGTATTCAACGAAAATGCCATCTATGCCCATTTATGGTTTATGGGCAGTTATATCTATACCTTGATCATCGCTCAATATGGTTTAAACCATATCCCCTCCCGTATCCAAACCATCACCATGATCTCATTATGGATCATCTCTACCACATTGCCTTTGGTAATACCACCCATCCCCTTATGTTATACCCGTAACTTTTTATTGATGGGACTTCCTTGTTTCGTGTTAGGCCAATGGATCAAAGTCAATCAAGATCGATTGGTCCAAATCGATCCGTATTGGATGATTAGCATTGCAACCGTGCTTACCATCATCAATCTAATGGTCCTACCCGATCACATCGATACGATTGCCTTGGTTTACAGTGAACCGTTATTGCTGGTTTCATTGATGATCCTAGCCATCCGATTGTCCGTATCGTTAAAAGATGATCGATTCATTCAACTGTATTCACAAACTGCATTGCATATCTATCTGATCCACCCGCTTGTTTATCAGATCATCAATGCATTGATCATCCGATTTGTTGATCCGGTTCCCTTTTCGCTTGCACTGATACGAACCATC
>CALVCY010000016.1 GCA_944326175.1 uncultured Erysipelotrichaceae bacterium | reverse complement strand
GGCCTCGCAGGTTGTGGCTCCACTGAAGGCACCACAACGACCGGTACCACTACCACCGATGGTGGCGAAGCTGGCGACGATGTCGTGCGCATCGCACTGTTGTTGCCGTTTGTCGGTGACCAGTCCTATATGGATGTTACCAACAATGGGCTGAATCTGGTCAAGGAAAAATATGGTGATCAGGTCGATACCGTCTTGGTCGAAATGGGCCGTGACTCTGCATCCTGGGAAACCAGTAACCTGCAGACCGCTCAGGAAGGCTATGACATCATCATCAGCGGTAACTTCGAATATGAACCGTACATGATTCAAGTTGCTGCTCAATTCCCGGATATTGCTTACATCAACTTCGACTATTCCGATGCCGAAGCCAATAAAGAACCGGGCAATATCTATGGTATGACTTATAAAGGCGAAGAAATCGGTTATTTGGCCGGTGTCGTTGCCGCAATCAAGACTGAATCCAATATCGTCGGCTGTGTCGGCGGTCAGGAAAATCCGTCATTACAGAACATGCTGGGTGGTTTCATCCAGGGTGCACAGACCGTCAATCCGGACATTACCGTTGTGACCGGTTGGGTCGGTGACTTCAACGATACTGCAAAAGCAAAAGAAATCGCTGGTAATATGTATGACCAGGGTGCCGATGTGATCTGGCAGTGTGCCGGTGGCGCCGGTAACGGTGTCTTCGAAGCAGCTGCGGAAGATGACTTCTGGGCTATCGGTGTAGATAGCGACCAGTATACCGCATTGAGCGGCCGTCCTGAAATCGCTGCTAAGATCCTTACCTCCAGTGAAAAACGTTGCGACAATGCCATTTTGGACGCTGTGACCCGTTATATGGAAAATGATCATACCTTGCCATTTGGTGAAATGGTTTCCATGGGTGTTGCCGAAGGCGCTGTCGGTTTGAGTGAAAACGAAAACTACCTCAACAACATGAGCGAGGAAGAATTGGCTGAAGTTGATTCCTATGAACAGATGTTGATCGATGGTGAAGTCGAACTGATCGACTGCCAGGCGAATCCGGATCAATTCGAAGTGTTAGTTGCTTCGGCTGCCTAATCGTTCCTACGATTTTGAATCAGACAGGCTCTACACCAACGTAGAGCCTGTTTCTTTAAAATAGAGAGAAAGGAAGGAAGGACGCATGAGCGAACCAATTCTCAAATTGGAGAAGATCACCAAGATCTATCCGAATGGTGTGGTCGCCAACAAGGACATTGACATTGAATTCGAAAAGGGAGAAATTCATGCCATCTGCGGTGAAAACGGTGCCGGCAAGTCCACGTTGATGAAAATCATTTTCGCCATTGAAAATGCTACCAGTGGAGCGATCTATTACAAAGGGCAACCAGTCCATTTCAGTGGATCCATGGAAGCCATCAACAACGGTATCGGGATGGTGCATCAGCATTTCATGCTGATCCCCAGCTTTACCGTGGCTCAATCCATCATCTTGGGCGATGAACCCAAAAAAGGCATGTTTTTGGATAATGCCACGGCCATTGAAAAAACACGCGAGCTGGCCCATAAATATAATTTCGATGACATCGATGTGACGGCCAAGATCGCTGATCTGACCGTTTCTGAAAAGCAAAAAGTTGAAATTTTAAAGACGCTGTATCGGGATGCGGAAGTCATCATCCTGGATGAACCGACCGCTGTTTTGACGCCACAGGAAACCGATGAGTTGTTCAAACAGCTACGTCAGTTCAAGCAAATGGGACATACCATCGTCTTCATCAGCCACAAGCTCAATGAAGTCATGGATATTTCCGATCGGATCACCGTTATTCGGAATGGTCACACCTATGGTACCTATAATACGGCCGATGTCACCATGGAACAGTTGACCGAATTGATCATCGGACGCAAGTTGGATACCGATTTTGATGCGTTGAAACATCCGGTGGAACATGCAAAAGTGTTGCTGGATGTCAAAAATCTCGCCTATAAAGACGGGAGCGTCAGCAAACTGGAAGACATCAATTTTTCCATCAAAGCCGGAGAAATCCTTGGGGTTGCCGGCGTGCAGGGCAATGGTCAGGAAGAAATGGTGCGCGATATCACCGGATTGATCCCGCATCAAAGTGGGACCGTGAGCATCGACGGCATTGATATTTCGAACATGACCATCAAGAAAAAAAGAGATTCTGGTCTATCCTACATCCCGGAAGATCGCATGGAAGATGGTTGTACCGTCAAAGAATCTATTGCGGACAATATCGTTTCCACGTATTATCAAAAACCGCCATTGAGTGGTAAATTTTTCATCCACAATCGCGAAATCTTAAAAAAAGGGCGGGAGTTGGTCGAACGCTTCAGCGTCAAAGCCACTAGTGAAAAGGATAAAGTCGGCTCACTTTCCGGCGGGAATATCCAAAAAGTCGTCGTTGCCCGCGAATGGGCGACGAATCCGAAAGTCATGGTGGCCGAGCAACCGACCCGTGGTATCGATATCGGTTCTGCCAGTTACATCCATGAGCAATTGATCGACATGCGCAACAATGGTGCGGCCATTCTATTGGTTAGTGCCGATTTGAATGAAGTCATGAGTCTATCCGATCGTTTGATCGTCATGTATGAAGGAAAGATCGTCGCGTACTTCCCAAGTCTGAAAGGTGTCAGCGAAAATGAATTGGGACTTTACATGCTTGGTGTTCAAAAAATGGATCCGTCTGTGATCAAGGAGGCCAGTTATGAGTGAGATGGCACCGGTCAAAAAGAAAAAATTTTCCTGGACCGATGAAGTCCCGTTTGAGATCTTACGGTTGTTTACGGCCATCGTCGTGGCACTATTGATTTCATTTTTGGTACTGTGCTTCGTATCCGATAATCCGGTCAACGACTTCGTATCCTTGTTGACGTATCCGTTCAAATCTCCGTTTTATTTCTCGTATGTATTGGTCAAGATGATCCCGCTGGTATTCGCTGGTTTGGCCACACTGCTTTACTTCCGTGCTTCCCTGTTCAATCTGGGAACTGAAGGGGTGTTCTATATTTCCGGCGTGTTCATGACATTCTTTGCCGTCAATCCATTGACCGGCATCGGCATCATCGATCAGATCATCTGTATCGCCGTAGCCGCATTGGCTGGTGGATTGATCTCGCTATTGCCCGGTTTTTTGAAAGCCAAATGGAATGCAGACGTCATGGTCATTTCCTTGATGATGAACAATATTTTGTTCGGTGTCGGTCTTTGGATCGTGCGTACGTTTTTGCAACCGGCCGGTGTTTCCGGTAACTCCAGTGAATACTTTGACGAATCCGTCCGTTTGACTCGTATTTGGACCGGTACCCAGGTGACTACTGGTATCATCATCGCATTGGTCATGGTGGCTCTGGTATGGGTATTGTTATATAAGACCAAATTGGGTTATCAATTGCGTATGACCGGTTCCAATGCGCGCTTTGCCGCATATTCCGGTATGAGCGCCTTTGGCTTGATGTTATTGATCCATTTCATTTCCGGTGCCATTGCTGGTATGGGTAGCGCCGTTGAATTATTGGGCAATTACCAACGCTTCTCCTGGTCCACATTGCCGGGTCTAGGTTTTACCGGTGCATTGATGGCCATGATGGGCAAAAACAATCCGATCGGTGCGACCATCGCTGCATTTGGTATTTCATATCTAAGAGCCAGTGCGCAATTATTGGCGAATACTTCCCCAGTCATTGACGTCAAGATGATTTCCATTGTCGAAGTGATTTTGACTTTATTGATCTCCAGTCAGTACTTCTTAAGAAGCTGGCGCAACAAACAGATGATCAAAGAGAAGGGAGGAGAATAGTATGGATGGCATTTTA
>CALVCY010000015.1 GCA_944326175.1 uncultured Erysipelotrichaceae bacterium | reverse complement strand
TTCCCCTTGATCAGACTCTCGAATGTATTGGGATGCAGTTTTTCGATCGTCGCGATCGCGATTTTCAATGCGTTGGTGTACTCACCGTTTCTAAAACATAATTCCGCTCTGGTCAAATCGGAATCCACGTCCCGATAGGTGGAACGGTAGCGATTGCCAAAGACGATGGCATTTTCCACCATCACAGCGGTTCCGACCACATTATTGACATCGTTATACAGCCGATAGATGAAATCATTGGCTTCCGAAATCGTCATATTGATCTTATTAAGATCCAGATTGGATTCATTGAGAGCTCGCTCGATGGAATAGATGTATTCGAATGCTTGATTCACATCCTGTTCGTACTTGGTATTGATGGAAACCAATTTGCGCTCACGGATCTTCACCTGCATTTCATTGACCACGACCTGCAATTTCAGCAATTGTTTCTTGGCACGGTCTTCATCACTGCGGGCAGTATCCAATTGGTTTTTCAATTCCTTGACGTCATTGTATGTCAATTGGACTTTTTCACGGATGATCTTCAACTTGCTCACGATGTCCGAAGCAGATAATTCCTTATTGTCCATGGCGACTTGAATGCGATCCATGGCTTCGATCATCGGTTTTAAGTCATCGATACCAGTATTGATGATGGATTCACCATTTTCGATATCGAATTTGACGGTCGCTGAATCCATCTGTGCTTTAGCAGCCGCCAATAGATCGGAAGTATTGGTAGTCAAGGTATTGACTTCATCATAAAGCGAGCGCATGGCCTTGTTGGCATCATCTTCCGCTTTGATGGATTTAGCCATATTGATCAGTTGCTGTTTGTATGTGGCCAAATGATTTTCAACATTGATCCCTTCCCCGTTTTTCAATGCCAGTAAATCGTCTCGCAAACCATTGCGGATGGTATTCAGATCATCGGGGATGGTCAGACCATTCATATTGATCCCACTGGCCAAGGCAGTATTATAGGCTTTGTCCACCGTTTCCAAATATTGCGGGATCGTACCGGTCGCCTGTTCCAATAATGATGGCAAGTGATGCACGATCGTTTCCAAATTGGCCATCCCAGTTTTGATCTCAGCCAGTTTTTCATTGGCCTTTTCATATTCTGCGGCATAGGTCCAATCTTCGAATGCACCAAACATTTTTTCGATATTGCTGATATTGCGTTCCACAGTTTCCCAAGTGAAAGATAGTTTGGCACTGTTGTCCAATGCTTCCTGCTTGAGCGTGCGGAATTTTTCTTTCAACTCAACGATTTCACTGCGCTGACGGGTCTGCTGTTCCAATGTTTTATCGAGTAATGCTTCCAATTCACGGAATTTACCATTACCTTCTTCACACAACGCATCCGCTTCGCTTAGATCGTTTTTGACTTGTTTGAAGTGAGAAACGGTCAAGCCATCTTCCGCAGCGATGAGCAATTCTTCCAAATTCTTGAGAATGCTTTGGCAATCTTCATAGCGATTTTCGATTTCCAAGATATTGCCGTGATCTTCAGGATTGATACGGGCAATGGCTTTGGCTTTGCTCAGTTTCAAGCCAAGCGGTGTCGTTTTTAGATCGTTATAGCGGATCTGGGCATCTTCCAGATGATGTTTCAGTTTATTTTTCTTACCGGAGCGAACGATGAAGAACACCAAAATGATGATCAGTACCACTGCGGCTAAGGGGATATACCAGAACCGGGTTAACAGTGTGACAAACTGTTGCATGAAAAACCTCCCTGTTTGTATTTATTTTATCATGGTTGGACCATGTTGAAACGCACTCATTGTACGATCACATCTTCTAGCCCTTCCGTATAGAAGGCATCGTATTTACCTAAATCCAAATGATGATCGGCATCGACGATCGTCCCATCATCTGCGATCCATACGGCTTCCAATACGTCGAGATCAAAAGTTTGTTTGGCTTTTTGTAAGATGGCTAAACCATCCTGATAATCCATGGTAAAGAGAATGGTGGACAAACCATCGGCGATCCCGCCATCGCTGGTAATGATGGAGACCGAACGCCAATAACGGGGTGGATACAGCGTTTGCGGATCGATGATATGCGCATAGCTTTGTCCATCTTCCCCAACGAAATAACGTTCATAGTCACCAGAAGTGACCACGGATAGATCTGCACTCAATGATAGCACCATAAGACTATCCCTGCTGGAATCCGGGTCGGCGATGCCGACCCGCCACGATGAGCCATCGGGTTTGGTATGGACCAATGCGGTATTACCGCCGGCATTGATGATGGCACCGTTATCGATGGTTTCGACCAACGATGAACGGATCTTCTCTGTAGAAAATCCTTTGGCGATACCGCCGACATCCAAAGAGACACAAGGATCATCGATATAAACGCTGTGATCAGAATCATCCATGATGATATGTTCCCATCCACGACATGCAGCTGCCTGTTGCAATTCGTCTTCACTGGGGATCGGTGCCAATTCATCATTGCCATTCAGGATCAATCCGTTTTCCCGATAATTGTGCCAAATATTGAACACAGCGCCCATGGTGATATCAAATTCACCATTGCTTAGATCATAGAGTTGCTTGGATAATTGCAACATTTCATAGATGGATTCATCCACAACTACCGGTTGGATCCCAGCATTGTCATTGATCGTTTTGATATTGGTCAAACCGTCATAATCATTGTAAATATCCATTAAATCATTGAAAGATGAAAACATGGTCGACACCGTTTCAAATTGCGCCGCACCGGTTTGATCATCTACACCATAGGCGGAATAGCTCAATACGGTATTGAAGTCGCCCATAGACATATTGGAATACACATTGTCACTATTTGGGTGAGCACTGGGCTGAGTGAAGTCGATGGTGGAACCATCACTACACCCACATAAAAGCGCAAGTGCGAGAACAAGGCTAAATTTACGGATGGTCATACCATCCTCCTTTCTAACAAGAAGATGCATCCAATAATTCTTCGTTGGATGCATACAGATATGGGTTTTCATCGATCATGATCGATGCATTATCATGGATCAGATTGCCAAGCGCATCATATCCACTGAATAATCCAAAAGTGATGATCAATAATGGATAGCACCACAGCCAGTGAATGCAGCGATATTTCAGGGTCTGTCCATCCATCAAACGATATCCATCAATGACAGTATGATTGATCAAATAACGGTTGCTTGCGCTGGCATAAAGCGGATAAAGGATCCCCAATGAGGCAATGGTGATGACCATCCCGAAAAGATGAATCAAACCATAGTCCATCATCGTTCCATCAAAGAAAGAGGTCGATGAATTATTTTCGATGTGGCATTGTTCAGCCATCGTTGCCGCCTTATCATACGCGATGCAACCGATCAACCAATAAATCCCACAGGTCAATACGGTGCACACCCACCATTTCAAACCTTTGCATAACCAACCAATGGCTTTACCCTCATACGTCATGGTCAAACCATTGATCTTGCGATAAGCGATGGTCTGCTTCATATTCAAATGGACACAAAGCCCATAAGCAAGACCCAATGTGACCACGGATAATGCATAAGTTGCCATATGAAAACATATCAATCGTACTTTTTCCGTTTGGATCGATGCATCCGATAACGCTTGCCGGTGCAATACATCCATGTTTGGATCTCCTTGAACCTTAAAGCCGATAAATAATGCCGCATAATCATCGAATAACCCGCTGATATCATAGGGTTGATCATAGGTCTTATTCAAAAAATAGGTTTGATCCAACAAAACAAGGCCGATCAATAACGCGACCACTAAGAAAACCATCGAACCCAATAGTCCATACCCGAATACACAAGCACACGTTACCATGGTCAAACCCATCAACAAAGTGAGTCGACGATAACGCAAGATATCGATCAAAACCAAAACAGCCGTGATCATTGCAAGAAAGCAAAGCACAAAAGGCAACGCATAGCCTAAATAAAGGAAGGCGTAATGGATCAAAAAGAAAAAGGCACACAACGTTCCCAATGGATGATTGAAATTAATCGATAAAGAGCTGCCCGTCGCATTTTCCAAAATAAAAAATAACATGCTACTTAGCGATGATAATAATGAAAATCCAATAACGAAGATCAATGTAAACGAGAGGATCGTACTATAACGTTGCCCTTTAGAACACATGATTCTCCCCTCCTTCATTGAATCTGAATAAAGCAGTACTAATGATATGCAAAAAAAAGATGGGTTTCAAGATAGTTTCAAGATGGTTCGACCATGTAATGATGTGAATTTAACCATATTATAAAAACCAATGCCGTGCAAGGCACGGCATTGGTGGGATCAAGGATGGTCGTACGATCAATACCCCAGTTGATTTGCCAGCGTTTCCACTTCATCTAGGATACGAGAAAATTCATTGAATGCGGTATCGATATAGTTTCGATTGGTCAAATCGATCCCGGCGTGGTTCAATTCATCCAACGGATATTGGGATCCACCCATCTTCAAAAATTCCAGATACGGGATCACTTTGGTCTTTCCATCGTGGATCATCCCATAAGCCAATGCATTGGCTGCACAATAACCACAGGCATACACATAAACATAAAATGGACGATAAAAATGCGGGATACGACTCCATTCATACTGGATGGCATCATCATACACCATGGTTTCACCAAAGTATTTTTTGGTTAGATCCATATAGACTCCATTGAAATAATTTCCATCCAGACTGATTCCTTGTTGAGCATCCTGATGGACGATCTTTTCAAATTCTGCAAACATCGTCTGCCGATACACCGTTCCCTTGAACCCTTCGAGATACTGGTTCAACAAACGCAATCGATTTTTTGGATCATTGCAACCATCCAATAAATGGTGGATCAACAAATTTTCATTGACCGTAGATGCGACTTCGGCCACGAACAACGAATAATTGCTATTCGCATAAGATTGGGTGGTATTGGAGTAATGGGTATGCATGGAATGTCCCATTTCATGTGCGATCGTGCTCACACTATCCAGTGTGCCGGTAAAATTGGTCAAAATGTACGGATTGGAATCGTAACAACCACTCGAATAGGCACCCCCACTTTTAGCTTGATTGGGATAGACATCGATCCAACGATCCTCAAATCCTTTTTTGACCGTTTGGACATAGTCCGTTCCATAGGTCTGCAACGCATCCAGGATCATCTGTTGTGCCGTTTCATAGCTGTATGTGGCATCACCACTTTCGATCAATGGTGCATAAATGTCGTAATAATGGACTTCATCCAGTTTCAGCAACCGTTTGCGAAGTGCGACATAGCGATGCATCAGATTTAGATGATCATGGACAGCTTCGATCAACGTATCATAAACAGTTTCCGGAATATTGTCCTGATCCATGACCATATTGCGACTGGATGGATAGTGGTGGGCCAATGCATTGGCCAATGTGGTTTTGACTTGGTTGGCATAAACGGCGGCATATGTGTGATTGTGGGCACCATAAGCAGCGTAATAGTTGGTAAAGCTAGTTTGACGCAATGTCCGATCGCTTGAGGATTGCAATTTGATGTAACTGGCATTGCTTAGGGGATGGTTCAAACCATGACTGTCCATGGCATCTTCAAACTTTAGATCTGCATCGCTCAATGCTTCCTGTATATTGCTTGGGCCTTGGAATACTTCCGCGAATCCGGCCAACAATGCTTCCTTTTCATCGGAAAGGGTATGGTTTTTCTGACGGAACAGATTTTCCAGAATGAAATGATATTCATTCAAATTTTGATCGCTGAGCAATGTAGCGATGGTCGATTCATCCAAGCCAAGCAATTGAGGACGGATATATGCGGAAAGCTGTTCAAAATGCATGGCCAGACCAATGGCACTGTTATACATGGCATTGGCAACAGAATCCGTGATATCTTCACTGTGACGCAAGGAAGCATAACAGAAGATCTGATCGAAGCGACGGTTTAGACCATAATAAGTATCCAAAGCGGTTTTGATGGTCGATGCATCACTTAAATGGTTTTTATATTGCGATAGCATGGGCAAATCATTTTTCAATTGATCCACTGCCACTTTCCAGGCGGCATCGTTTTCAAACAATGAGGAAAGGTCCCATTGATAACGGGGATCCATTTCTTTGCGGGGTTTCAAGGTTTCGCTCATAACACTCCTCCTACTTCTAATTGATAAAACCATTATATTCCATGGTTCAACCAATGGGATCTTGTGGGAACACCTCGTTCCATAAATCGATAAAATATTGCCGGGATACATCGAGTCCATTAAGTGTCAATTCATGGGAATTGACATGATCTTGATCATATTGATCAAACGGAAGTACACGAAAATCACTGAAGTCATGATCGATCCAGTTGATCAATGGACGAGCTTGAATAGTTTCAAAGGTAATGGTCGAATCCACTGTATCAAAGGTAAGTTCGATACACGCCATGGCCTCTAACATCGTCTGTGGTTGATCTTGGGCGGAAAGGAAATTCCCCAATGAGTAAAATACCACCCCTTGGTTCCCATTATCCGATGTGATCCTTTCATAGGGTTGGATGACATGGGGATGCGCACCGATGATCACATCAGCACCCCATTGCACCATGTCAACCGCTAGATCGATCTGATCCAAGTTGGGAGTGGTTGAATATTCACTTCCCCAATGGATCGAAACCAATTGGATATCGGAAATTTTACTCAGATTGGCCAAATCCATCTTGATCCTGGATGGATCGATCAGATCCACCAGATATTCCTGACCCTTAGGTAATTCAAACCCATTGAGTCCATAGGTGTATCCTAAAAACCCAACATCGATACCATTGATGGTTTTGACCATATACGTGGATTGATCGACAAACGAATCATGGACACCGGTGGTGATCACATGATCAAATTGATTAAAGTAATGATATTCATCCAACAATGCCTGTGCACCTTTGTCAAATGAATGATTACTGGACAATGACATCCAATTGAATCCACAGTCGACTAGATCATCGATTCCCTGGCTTGGACCATTGAATGCGGGATATCCGCTATAACCATAGGCATCTCCAGCCATCAATGTTTCAAAATTGATATAACGGATATCATAATCGTTGATCAACGGGCAAATGGATGCATACATGGTTGAAAAATCATAATCATCCTGGATTGGATCATACGCTGCTTTGTATACGGCCCCATGGATCAAATGATCCCCAACTGCAACCAATGAAAGTGATTTAGAATGATTCGATAGATCCACCATTTCATAATGTGTTGAGTTGGTCGAAATTGGTGTGGATATCTCTTTCACTTCGTTACACCCACTGACCCATATCATACTTGCTAGCATCAACGCTATATAACGATGCAAGAAGCAAACTTTCTTTTTTCCCATGTTGCGTTATCTCCTGGTAATAGTATACCTGAACCATTGACATCCTTATGGCATAACCATTGCGGATAACGTTCTTATAAAAAAAGAAAAAGAGCGTTTCTAGGGAGGCACGACGCTCTTTTTCATTGAGAGGTATTTTATAGAAAGGGGACTTATGTCGTAAGTGAAGATATCGTATTATCAGGCGTTCTTCAACTTACATCTATAGGATAGCAATCACTTCCCGTTACATTATGGCAATCTCACTTTAAATTATGTGATTTCAAAAAAGAGCCATACCTTCTTGAAAAAAGTGCGATGATGCAACCACATCATCGCGCTGAGTTTTGATTAGTTTTCAGGCTTTCCAAGCAGACGGAACATGTTCTTTTTGTACACTTCCACGCCCGGTTGGTTGAATGGATTGCTGCCATTGAGCAATGTCGTCATGGCAATGGCTTTGAAGAAGAAATAGAACAAATAACCCAAATTGGTTTCATTCATTTCATCGATGGTAATGACCAAGTTGGGAACATGGCCGGTTTGTTCATGGGCTTCCAACGTCCCTTCCATCGCCTTTTCATTGATCCAACTCATCTGTTTTCCAGCCAGATAATTCATATGGTCAAAATCCTGTGCGTCACTTGGGAATACCAGATCACGCTGAGGCTTCTTGACAAGCAGTAATGTTTCAAACAACACCTTATTGCCTTCTTGAATGAATTGGCCTAACGAATGCAGATCCGTGGAGAAACAAGCACTGTCGGGCAATATGCCTTTGCCATCTTTGCCTTCACTTTCACCAAATAATTGTTTCCACCATTCGGCCAATTGGACCAATTGCATTTCATAGGTGACCAGCATTTCAACGTTATAGCCTTTTTGTTGCAACATGCGCCGTGCCACGGCATAACGATACGCGCTATTGGTGGTCAGATCATCGTTACCAAAATCATTTTCAGCCTTGGCTAAACCAGCCATCAATGCATCGATATCCACCCCCATGATCGCCAAGGGCAACAAACCAACCGGTGTGATCACCGAGAATCGGCCGCCAATATCATCAGGGATAACAAATGTTTCATAGCCTTCATGATCGGCCAAGGATTTCAAGGCACCGCGTTTTTTATCCGTTGTGGCAATGATGCGTGTCTTGCATTCTTCCTTACCATACGTCTTTTCCATATATTCCTTGAAAATACGGAAGGAAACACTAGTTTCGGTGGTCGTGCCACTTTTACTGATGACATTCATGACCACGCTTTTACCTTTGATATATTCCAATACCTGTGCAATATAGCTGGATGAGAACGTATTGCCGATGAAAATCACCTGTGTTTTACGCGTAGGCCATAAACCTTGTAAAAATTCAATGGCCGCTCGAGCCCCCAAATAGCTTCCGCCGATGCCGCATACCAACAACACATCCGCCAATGGCGCCACTTTGGCAGCCACTTGCTTCAAACGGGCATATTCTTCCTTATCATAACGGCTTGGCCATTCCACCCAACCGGTATAATCCGCACCGGCACAGGTATGCGCATGCAATGCATGATGCGCTTCACTGACTCTTTCTTGCCAAGCCGAAAAGTCAGAATCCAAAAATGCGTGGGAAGTGTCAAATGTGATCATTGTCATTTTCTCCTTTGTCTGTTTGATCCATAACGGCAAAGCATCACGCAGTGAAGAAAAGCCCAATTCATTGGATGGCAACAGTCCTTTCGCGTTCATCGAACGACCACGGCGGCTTTTACGCGCACTTAATGCACGCAAAGAACAACGCACTTGATGGTTGGACGAATCGATGTCAACGATTTTGACATACACCTCATCCCCAACGTGAACGTAATCCGAAACATCCCGGACGAATCCATTGGAAATTTCACTGATATGAATCAAGCCTGCGGTGGTTTCATCCAGTTGGACAAATGCACCATAAGGCTGGATCCCGCTCACGCGGGCCAAAACGATCTGTCCGACCTGATACTGCATCACTTTACCTGACGGTACAATTATAAAACACGTCCAAAACTTGTGATATACTCTTTTTCGTAACCGTATGATAAATGAACTATTTCCCTTATGGGTCGCAATATTAGCCAATCTGATCGCTCAAGCTAGCAAGCCGTTTTTCAATTATCTTAAATGCGGCGAATGGGATTGGAAGATGGTATTCGAAAGTGGTGGCTTCCCTTCCAGCCATACCGCCACGGTATCGGCACTGGCACTGGCCGCTGGCTTTGTGGATAACTTTTCATCCACGGCATTTAGCGTGTCTGTGATCATGTGTTTAGTCGTTTGCTATGATGCGGCCAATGTCCGTTATTACTCCGGGCAGAATATCAAAGTCACCCAACAATTGATCAAAGATATCGAAAACCTGACGCGCATCCAACTCAATGATCCGATTTATCAAACCAAGTTGAAAGCCGTTTTGGGACATAAATGGATCGAAGTGGCCGGTGGTTTATTATGGGGATTGACCACTTGCAGTGTGGTCTATCTTTTCCTGATATAAAATGGTTGTATCCTATATGCAAATAGAAAAGAAGGAATGAATATGGAACAAACGAATACATTAACCGATGAAGAACAAGTCATCTACAATATCAAGGCATCCATCGAAAAGATCCGCCCCTATATCAATATGGATGGCGGTGATCTCCAATTTGTCGCTTATAAAGATGGTACGGTCTACGTCCAGATGTTGGGCGCATGTGCCGGATGCATGATGATCGATTCCACACTGCAGGACGGTGTCGCCACCATCCTCATGGAGGAAGTACCGGAAGTCCGGGCAGTCAAGCTGGTCGACAATCAATAATCGATGTTACGTATCAAAACACAGCCTGTGTCATACGCACAGGCTGTGTTTTTCATTCTTCAGGTTTAAAATAATCTAATCTCAATATATTCGCGGCAATATCCTGCATCTGAATGTAATAGGCCATTTCGTTTTGGGCACTTTGTTGGTCATAACCATTGAGATTATAGGTATCTTTGATGAAATCATAGGAGTAATCATTTGTGGTCCATGCATCCCATTCACTGAACGTAAATCCATGGTAGGACGGATCAAAGATATCCCGTCCCAATACCGTGCTATGGTCATAATCGATTCCAAACAGATTCGCCAACGTGGGCAATATATCCAATGCAGTGGACTGCATGTTGACAACACGTGGCTCGATAGTCGGATTATAGATATACAAACCGGTATCGCGATTGACTTGATCATATGTTTGCCCCGTCGCTGTGTAATAACTGGCATCTGGACCGAAGTCCAATCCCTTGACCATATGGTCTCCATAGAAAACGATGACCATGTTATCCATTTGATCGATCCGTTCCAATTCATTGATCAAATCATTCAGTGCTTGATCTAAATCCATATTCTTCGCTAAATAAGCCACATAGCTCTCATCCAGATCGGGATATTTGGCCAAGATGCGATCCACGTTTTCCTGGTTGACACCGACCGAACCATAATCATAGGGTTGATGGCCACTATAAGTGATCCAAAATGTCATGTTTTTGTAATCAGCGGAGGTGATGATGTATTTGAGCACACTCATCACTTGTGAATCACTGGCCTCATCCATCATCGATAGATCCGTACAATCGAAAAAATCAATGTATCCCAATTTGGGGAATAGATTCTCTCGATTATAGTAATCGCCATAGTTATTGTGGATGGCCAAAGTGCCATACCCGGCCGAATTGAATAATGTCGCTAAAGTGGTCGGAAACGTATTGTACACATAACGATAACATACCGCATAACCATCCGAATTGGGGATCAGACTGGTATTGGCCATAAACTCACTATCGGAAGTCGACGCCGGTAACGTCGGCGTATCAAAGCCACGCACATCGATGCCTTGTGTCTTCAATCGCCATATGGTTGGGGTCAATTCCGGATCAGCCATGCAGTCGATAAACGATTCCGCTTGAACGATCAAGATGTTTTTATCACGGAAGATGCCACTCATGTCGTTATCGCCCCATTGGGGTTTCTCGGATAAAAATGCAGCGATCTCTTCCCGCTCGTTCCCGCTTAATAGTTGTGAGGTGGTCAAAGATTGGATATCGCGATAGCCAAACGTATACAGTCCGAACGTATCCACGAATTGGATGTTATTGGGAATAGTCTCATAGATGTAATAATCGGTTTTATACACCTGGAATTCATCTTCACTGTGACGAGCTGTATCCAATAGTGTATTGAATCGTTCGTAGTCCTTCCAAACGAAGATCAACGGTAAAAATGCCATTAGATGATACAGATGAACGATGCGTTTGATCTTCTTGCGTTGCAACAGAAAATACAAGACGGTAAAGACGATGATGATCAAAAGAAGAACGATAAAAGGCACAAAGGTTTCAAAATGGATGAATTCCATGACACTTTCACTAGCACCAGTCACTTCATTGGCCAAACTCATCGCGGTATTGAAACGGAAATAAGTATGGAAGGCATCATAATAAACGTGTTGGGCCACACCATATAATGCCACTGCTGCTGGCAATAACAAGCCGATGATCCGATTGAATGGAGCGGGGATCAGTATAAGCATCGCGACGATGGTAAAAACCAACATGGAAAAAATCGGTTTTTCATAAGATACATCCATCGAATAGGTGGATTTGACCCAGGTCAAAAATAAAACGATGGAAAGGATAAATAATAACTCGACTGTCATATAGACAATGGTTCTGACTAGACGCTTACGCGCACGGGGTTTTGCCTGTGCGGGAGAGATTGTGCGTTTGGGTGGTTGGACCATGTTTGGATTGATTTGACTCATATGCATCTATTTTACGTGGTCTAAAACAGAATATGAATAAAACGTTAGTGAAAAATTATAGAAGCATCGCTGGGTTGAAAGAGTTTGCTATACTCAAAGTATGGAATTGAAATGTCCGATCTGTCAAAAACCATTATATCGGGATCAAAACCATGCATGGTGTGACCATCATCATAGTTTTGATCGTAGCAAACAAGGATATTTCAATCTGTTACGCCATAGCAAAAAGCAAAGTGGAGACGATCGTGCGATGGTTCAAACCCGTATCGATTTTCTCAACCAAGGCTATTATGACTTTTTGGTCGAAACCATCAATACACTGATCCAGACTAAAAAAAGGGATACGATTTTGGATATTGCCTGCGGACCGGGATATTATTTGAAACGATTGGATGGTTTGACCAAATATGGACTGGATCTGAGCAAATCTGCCATCGCTTATGCGGCCAAGCAGGATCCAACCAGTCAATATCTGATTGCCAATGGGTTCGATCTACCATTTATGGATCAAACCATGGATGTAGTGACGGTGATCTTTGCCCCCTATTCATTGGATGAGATCGAACGTGTATTGAAAACAGACGGGATCTTTATACGGGTATCCCCAGGTCCGATGCATTTATTTGAGATCAAGCAATTACTGTATCCAATGGTTTATGTCAATCGGTATAAACCAGTCAGTGATCCACGGTTTTCTTTGGAAAAGACCATGTTGATCGGTCGATATGCTTCCATGGATGGTTCGACCATGGCCACCTGTTTTGCCATGACACCTTATCGTTATACCAGTAAAGTGGACGCTATGAATACATTAACGAATAGCCAACCCATAGGGGTGAATTGTGAATTCTATGTCGACGTATTGGTCAAAACCAAATAGATCATGGTCATACCATCGATTTAGTGACAACCTATCACGATAAATATGGGTAAAACCAATGGATTCATTGTGATTTCATTGGGATTTTACATGCGCTTTTGCTACCGTGTATAATTATCGCCGTGAAGGAAAGTTTAAAGTATCCGGATGGACAGCAATATGAGCTGCAACCGACTTCTTTTAATGGATATGCCAATAAAGGAATGGATCTGGAAAGCATGATCATTACGGCGTTGAACGAAGGCTATCAAAAGCATTTATGCTGGATCGTCAAATATCCCACACCGGTAACGGTGGTCAAAACAACCACACGCCATGGTGTGGTCCATATAGAGGATGGTTTCTTCACTGCCCCTTCCTGTTGTGATTTTATCGGCGTATGTGCTGGTAAAGCCATTGCATTGGAAGCCAAGAGCACGATCTCGAAACGATTCAATTATGCGATGATCCAACCCCATCAACTTGCTCATTTAAGTGATATGATCCAACATCAAGGAAAAAGCTATGTGATCATCGAAATGAAAGCTTATGGGGAAATATTTTTAGTGGATGCTGAATATATCCTTCGTTCCATACGATCCGATCATCGATCGATGAGTATCGATGAGTTAAGACGTTATGGTAAAACCATCCATACCGATAATCCCTATCATCCTTTGAATCTATCTGAAACACTGTACAATGAGGTAATCCACGATGAGCATCGAACCCAATAAGAAGCGTGGTTCGACCACTTTACACACTGGTCGAACCCGAAAACCCAAACCCAAACGCAAAGTCAACAAGAAAAACCTGGCTGCCTTGATCATTTCCATCATGTTGGCCTGTTTTCTCATCGGTTGCATTGGTGCCCTGATCTTTGTCGCCAAAGTCAATTCCGATTCCCCCGATCTAGTGATCACGGACTTTGTCAGTGAACAAAGCAGTCAAATCATGGACAAAGACGGCAACCTGATCGCCGAAGTGGGTTCTCAGATCCGCACCAATGTGGATTATGATCAGATGCCAACAGCTTTTATTGATTCATTCGTGGCCGTCGAAGACTCCCGTTTCTTTGAGCACAATGGGTTTGACATGTCGCGTTTTGCAAAAGCCATGCTAGAAAACATCAAGTCGTTCTCATTTGCTCAAGGTGGATCGACCTTGACCATGCAGTTGATCAAGCAAACCTACTTCATGGATGATGAAACCGGTATGCAAGCCGCACGCAGTGGCATGGGCGGGATCGAACGAAAAATGGCCGAGATTCTGTTGGCACCACAATTGAGTGAATTAGCCGACAAACAGACAGTATTTGAACTATATGTCAACAAAATCAACTATGGTGGGTCCTATAACAACCGGGGTGCCCAACAGGCCGCGTTATATTACTTCAACAAAGATCTCAACCAACTAAATTTGAGTGAATGTGCGTTGTTAGCTGGCGTAGTCAATGCACCCAATGCCTACAACCCATTCAATGACCTGGAAGCGGCGACCGAACGTCGTAATACGGTGTTATATCAGTTATACAACCATGGTTATATTTCCAAAATGGAATATGAACTGGCCAAATCGATTCGCATCGAAGATCAATTGGTGGATCCGGATGATCCCAGTCGTAAAAGTGGTGGGACCACCTATGCCTATCAGGCATACATCGATGAAGTGATCAACGAAGCACAACAACTGACGGGACGTGATCCAACCACCACAGCCATGAAGATCTACACCGCCATGGATCCAACCGTTCAAGGATTCATGGATGATCTGCAAGCGGGCAATATTTTACAATTCCCAGATGAATTGATGGAGATCGGTGTGGTTTCCATGAATAATTCCACTGGTGAGATCATTGCCATTGCTGGTGGACGAAACTATGCCAGCGGTGGTTCACTATTGCTCAACCATGCCACAGATCAATACAAACAACCGGGTTCCAGTATCAAAACC
>CALVCY010000014.1 GCA_944326175.1 uncultured Erysipelotrichaceae bacterium | reverse complement strand
TTTCACTATAAAGCAAAATGATCTCATCATCCGCCTGGATGTCTCTTCCCTCTACGATCTCATAGGAATCGATGGTCGTCCCATCGATCTTGCCTTCAATGCGGATCACACTTTTATTTCGACCGATTTGGGTATAGCAATCCACGAAATAATAGGGTTCGACCAAATCGATATATTCCTGACTTTCAAGATTTTGGATGTCTTTTTCTTCAAATCCGAGAGTGGAAATGATCTGATAATCATGCAGATTGTTCAAGTCATCAAAATTTTCGATGGATGCCTGCATACTCGGTGGTGCCGCCATCAACCCGACAAAAAAAGACACTCCAAGCATCACGATACACGTCAGCGTGATGAACTTGGAAAGCGATTGTCGAATCGATTTCAATGTGTCTTTGAGAATATATTTCATGGTTTTACCATTCGATGGTGGATACATCCTGTGGATGTTCGTTGATCACACTGGACTCGATCTGGCCGTTTTTGACTCGGATCACCTGATCCCCCATGGGGGTAATGGCCAGATTATGCGTGACGATGACCACACTCATCCCGTATTGACGAGCACTTTGTTGAAGTAACAATAAGATCTGCTTTCCGGTCTGATAATCCAATGCACCGGTGGGTTCATCACATAATAAGATCTTCGGGTTTTTGGCCAATGCACGAGCAATCGCGACGCGCTGTTGCTCCCCACCAGAAAGCTGACTGGGAAAATTGTGCAGACGCTCTTTCAAACCCACAGCTTCCAATACGGTCTGCGGATCCAACGGATCTTTGCAGATCTGGGTCGCCAGCTGCACGTTTTCAAGTGCCGTCAAATTCGGGACCAAATTGTAAAATTGGAATACAAACCCGATCTCATTGCGACGATACAGGGTCAATTGCTTATCATTGTAGGCCGCGACGTCGTCCCCTTGCAGATAGACATGGCCACTGGTTGGACGATCCATACCGCCTAAAATATTCAATATCGTGGATTTACCGGCACCCGATGGACCACAGATGATGGTCACTTTGGAGTCATCTAAGGTAAAAGAAACGCCGTTGAGGGCGTGAATATCGACTTCACCGACATGATACGTCATGCGGACATTATCAAACTCAACCAGATTCATGAGACTATTTTACATTGTTTTCAAGATTAGATGAAATTTCTGTTCGGATTCATACAATTTCACAAAGTTGAAAGGATGCAAAAAAGCGTCTGATCGTTCGATCAGACGCCTAATGGTCAAACCAGGGATTAAATATGGGATTCAATGAATTGTTTCAGATCCGCTTCAGGCATATAACCCATGGTCGTAGCAATGGTGGAACCATCCTTGGTCATCACCAGTGTCGGAATGGACATGATCCCGTATTGTGCTGCTACTTCGGAACACTGATCCACATCCACTTTCAAAAAAGTGATCTGACCTTGGTATTCCATGGATAATTTTTCCACGATCGGACTAAGCATTTTACATGGTCCACACCATGTGGCATAAAAATCGATAAAACAGATCCCTTTGGCAATGGCCGCATCAAATTCAGCTTTGGTATTGATCATTTGCATGATTGAAATCCTCCTTTTTTATTTTGATGGCATCATTATATCCAACAATGGTTCATTCGTCTGTTTGAATGCTTTTTGGATCGATGCCATATAACGTTGTATATTTATCGACCAGATAATCGATATAGTAATTTGGATCAAATGATTTACCCGTAGCGCGCAACAGGATCGTATTGAAATCAAACAATGATCCATCATGCTGAATATTGGTTTTCAACCACTCCAATATCTCTGTGATATCCCCACTGGATAAAATACCATCGATATCCATGGTTTGTTTCATCGTGGCATAGATCTGTGCAGCGATGGCTGAACCAAGCGCATACGTTGGAAAATAGCCAAATGAGCCATCTGCCCAATGGACATCCTGAAGGATGCCCATTGTATCATTTGGAACATCCACGCCCAGGAATTCATGGTAATAATCATTCCATACCGTGTTGAGGGGTTTGCCGTCCAATTGGCCGGCAAACAATGCTTTTTCCATGGTATAACGAATCAAAATATGGATCGGATAAGTCAATTCATCCGCTTCAGTACGGATCAGGGATGGGGATGACGCATTGATGGCTTTGATAAAATCATCAAAAGAAATGGTTTGAAAATGCGGTGCGATGGTTTGAAGTTTGGGATAGAGTGTTTTCCAGAATGCAGTGGATCGACCCAGGTTATTTTCAAATAAACGGGATTGCGATTCATGCATGCCGCTGGAGATGGACCAGGCCAAGAATGTGCCACTGATATCATCATCCAGCTGATGTTCGTAGGTGGCATGTCCGACTTCATGATTCAGTGAAAATATGGCACTGGTGGCATCATGCAGATCATAAGCCGTGGTTAGCCGCACATCATTTTTATTGAACCCATTGGTAAATGGATGTGCGGAAACCCCCATATAACCCCATGAAGGGTCAAAATGAAGATAGTCTTTCAATAGATCCATGATCTTTGTTTGCGTTTCAATTGGAAAATCACCGTTTAGAATGGTTCGATCCACCTTATCTTGATGTTTGACCACGGCATGGATCAAAGGAACCAGCTTTTTTTGAACCAAATCAAAAAAAGCATCATATTGTTTCTGATCCATTCCCGGTTCATACTGGTCCAACCAATAATCGTATGGATCCATATCGGGTGCACAGTAATGGGCAAAGCGTCGTTGCGTTTCGATTACTTTTAACAGATAGGGCTCAAACGATGCATAATCATTGGTTGCTTTACTTTTTTGCCATTGTTGAGCACTTTCACTCTGCAATTGCTGAAATGCGATATATTCATCCTTGGGAATTCGGGATAATTCTTTGAGTTGCTTGAATTGTTTTTTTGCCGATTCAACGATTTTTGGATCCACTCCATGGGAATAAACCAATGATTTTAATGGTTCAACCATATTTTCATCCGTGGCAATGGAATAATATTCACCAGATAAATAAGCCAGTCGTTGATTGCGATAATTTGCACCATCTTTTGGTGCAATGGTCAGATCATCGAAATTAATGGTCGAAATTGCCAATAAGTAAGCACTCTGTTTAAATTCCCAATCCTTGAATTTTTCAATTGCCATTTCGATTTGCATGGGATTTCTCCTTTATTTGGCTAATATTCACAATGCCATTGCGTTTTCACGCAATGGCATTGCAATGGTTAAATCAGTTGATTCAATGGTTTGTCTTATTTCACAATGGTTCCGCGTGCACTGCCCACGATACCGGCAGCATTGCCTTCATCGGTATCGATGTGCATCGCCAATGCATATTTGTCAGAAACACGCACCACCGTGTCCTTGAAGATCAAGGAACGGCCGTCGGTATCGACTTCAACGGAAACGATATCCCCATTATTGACACCAAATTCCTTGGCATCTTCCGGTGTCATATGGATATGGCGTTTTGCAGCGATCAAGCCACAGGACAATTCAACAGTTCCCTTTGGTCCGATCAATGTAATGCCATTGGTTCCTTCGATATCGCCACTTTCACGGACCATTGCCACAGCCCCTAACGAGCGTGCATCGGTCAAGGAAACTTCGACCTGACTGGCAGAACGTGTGGGACCGAGAATGGAGCATTTCAATTCACCTTTGGCACCTTTGACAATGACCTTTTCTTCGGCGGCATACTGACCCGGTTGGGACAGGTATTTTTTCGGATGTAATTCATAGCCTTCACCGAATAAAGTTGCCAGATCAGCATCGGTAACATGCACGTGACGTGCGGAAATTTCAACAATAAAATCTTTAGACATATTTCTTCATTTCCTCTTTTCGTTTCTATTTTACTCTAGCAATAACGAAATTCACTAAGATTTTGATCGGAGATGATAAAATGGTTCGCATGATAAAGAAATTCAAATATGACAAACGTCAAAAGAAAATATTAGCCGAATTGATCTTGATCATTTTGATTTTGACCAGTATTTACGGCTGGTTTAACAAACCCTTCCTTACCGGTTTCGCGGATGGCACATTTATGGCCGGATTGATCCTATGTACGATTTGTGCCATCCGCACGACCTATGATGATCATCAGACCTTCAAAAAATATACACAATATGCACGAGAAACGGATCAGCCCGTTGGTATCGATGCCTACAAAAAAAGCAACATTGATGCCGATAAAACGGGTGGCGATGTATTGTTGGGATTATCGTTAATTATTTTGATGATCGGCATCCTGTTTACCGTGATCGTCATCGTGGTCTAAACCAATCATCCATGAAAAACCGTGTGCCAGAAACTTGGCACACGGTTTTATTTTAAATTACTTCACTTCAGCACGATATTGTTGCATTTCTTTTTCGTTTCCGTAAATGAAATGTCCGGGTTTGATTTCTTCCCAGAATGGTTTGTCCGCGCTGTAATCATGGATGGACATATCATACGGATGTACGACTTTCTG
>CALVCY010000013.1 GCA_944326175.1 uncultured Erysipelotrichaceae bacterium | reverse complement strand
GGGTTTTATTGCTCATGCGGAAACTATTGTACTAAATCCTCACTGGTTTGGTAAAACTATCGTTGAATTCACAAAATTATCCGGTCGAACCATCTTCAAGCAGGTGTTTGATGGATTTGCCTTTGCTCAGATCATCGACCAGTTTATCCAGGATGCGAATATCTTTCATCAATGGATCATCAATGGATTCAATGGTCACACCACAGATTTTCCCTTTGACATTAAAACGCAACGGATTCATCCTTGGGGCATCGGTAAACAATTGACCATAGGAAATATCCGATGATTTCAAATGATCCAGTTCTTCTGTGGTATAACCACACATCCATTGGATAAGTTGATCCAATTCACCGGCTTTGTGGCCTTTGCGTTGCAACTTATTGACCAATAGACCATATATCTTCTGAAACGACATGGATTTGACATCGATTTTGGGCATAAAGATCCTTTCTGCAACCGGAAATGAAGGGTCTTAAATGAAAAGCAGACTTGTCGTCTGCTTTTCATGTTAAGGATAAAGGAAGCTATGAAAAAAATTTTTGTTTTCCTGTTTTCCAATGACACGGGGGTCATTTTGAATCAAAGTTTTACTTTGAGTGATTTAAACTATTTGCGATGAAATTACTGATATAGAAATTCATGTAAGATAAATTTCGGAACTTTCAACTCAATCGGTCAAGGGTAAAACTTTTTGCTTTGCTATTTACCACATTGTTTCTCGCATACAACGATTGGGTAGACAACCGTACGGAACGTCGATTGATTTGAGTGGTGTACGTGTTAGTTTGTACTGTCCATGGGTCTGTACCTGAGTAACTGTGGTTTTAAACCCAGTCCCTTTCTTCACCTACACCATACCATGGTTTGACCATGTGCAACCACTTTTTTTATAAATTTTATGAAACCGTTTTCATTGATGTGATCCGAATGAATGAGTCCTCGTATTCGATGGTTTGATCACACTGTTTTTGGATATCATAAGTTGTAAAATAACGGTGCTCTGCAGGAATCCATTTCTGTTCGAATCCTTCCCAGCAATCCATTCCACCCCGTTGAATGATCCGTTGTTTTTGCACCAGAGGATCAATGGTCAAAAACAACCGATATACGGGGACTTCATACTCAAGAAAGGGGTGCATGCAATACGAGCCTTCAATGATCAATCGGTTTCCATCATATTGTTTGGATGGCCCATATCGGTCCAAATGTGCATCATACGGTATATAAATAAACTGTCCGCAGTTGATAAACGGATCGATAACACATTGTTGCAGTCGATCATAATCCATGTGATTCCCCGGGAAATCCTTGATTTTCTTCCGCTGATCAAATGGTAGATAAAAATCATCCATATGTACTAGTGGCGCATCAAACACATTCGCCATCTTTTTTGCCAATCTACTTTTTCCGGATCCACAGTATCCATCGATCAAAATGATTTGGATATCATTGGTCAATACCACGTTTTTCACCTGGTCCAACCATTGTTCAATCTGCATTTGTTCCATGATCCTATGATAGCAAAAAGGCGAGCATTCGCTCGCCTTTTACTTTGATCCATCAACGCTTATTGTGCGCTGGCCTGATTCAAGCAATCCGTGACAGCATCCAAGATACGGTTACTGGTCAGTGTCGAACCGGAAACAGTATCTACGTTGACGCTGTTGTTTTCTACGATGATTCCCGGCAAATCGGCTAAAGCCGCATCGGAGATACCATCGGTTTCACTTTCTTCTGCCACTTCAACGGCAGCGATCTTGCCATCGGTAATGGTGACGTTGACCGTCATCGGGCCTTCTTGACCATCCACGGTCGCGGTGTAATCGCCATCCGTTAACGCCGTACTCATATCAAAGCGTTCTTCGGCAGGTGCAGTTTCTGCGACGAAAAGATCTTCATCAAAGATGTTGCTGGCTTCATGGACTTCGTAATCGGTTGCCAATGTATCGTTCATCACGACTTCACCAGCGATATGACCGAATGTGATCGGACCCATGACACCGGTACCACCGGAAACGAATTTGCCCCAGATACCACCGGTAACTTCACCTGCAGCATACAGACCCGGAATGACGTTGCCATTTTCATCCAATACATGCGTATCGGTATCGATGGTCACACCACCTAGTGTCATGACGACCAACGCTTTTAAAGGAATCGCATAGTAAGTGTCGCCTTCGATCTTGTTGATGGCTAAGTTATAGCTATTGGTCCCCACTTCAGCCGGGTCATAGCTACGACCGAATTCATCCGTTCCACCGGCTTCGACGCTTGCATTGTAAGCATCCACAGTGGCAACCAGATTTTCAGCCGGTACGCCGATCTTTTCCGCCAATTCTTCCAAAGAGGAAGCACTTTGGACTAACTGTTCCGCTCTGCCGCCTTCAGCAAAGTACAGATCGAACATGGACGAACCACCAGCAGCACGCAGATCTTCAACGATCTTATCGGTGAAGATGTCATATTGAACGGCACCTGGCTGTTCTTCCAATGCGACTTCACGCACATCGACTTTGTCTTCTTGTTCGTTGACAAAGCGTTCACCATTCTGGTTAACGCAGATGCCACCGGCTTTCCAGGTATAGGTGGAACCGATCGTGCCACTGCGTTCCCCAGTTTGAACACCCATCGGGAACGTTGGGATATAGGTCATTTTTTCTTCATCGACATAAGCACCGACTTCCTGCATCATGCGGAGGCCTTCGCCCATGCTGGTGGTGCTGGAAAGATAACCATCACCGTTTTCAGCATACATTTCCAGTAATTTGAAATTGCCGGAATAACCACCGGTGGCCATGATCA
>CALVCY010000012.1 GCA_944326175.1 uncultured Erysipelotrichaceae bacterium | reverse complement strand
CAGTAATGATCGTATAGTCACAACGTTGAAAAAGCGGTTTTAGCTGTAATAATTCATTCAGATGCCCGCCCATACTGGAAATAAATATCACTTTTTTCAATTTCATAATCGTTTGATGCAATGCCTTTGAAGTCAAGTCGGCCATTAAAAAAGGAAGAGGAGAACCTCTTCCTAATAGTTTACACTATTTGCCAACGACTGACTTGACCAGTTCGGTCACTTCTTCGCAGGTATCCAGTTTCAACGCCTTGTCCGCCATCTCCTTCATTTTTTCATAGGAGAGACCGCGGATCATCTTGCGGGCACGCAGAATGGACGTCGCACTCATGGAGAATTCATCCAGCCCAAGACCGAGCAACACTGGGGCTGCCAGTTCATCACCGGCCATTTCACCACACATACCGCACCATTTACCTTGACTGTGGGCACCGTCGATGGCCAGTTTGACCAGACGTAAAATGGAAGGGTTGAGTGGCTGATACAGGTAACTGACTTTTTCACTCATCCGATCAGCAGCCATCGTATATTGGATTAAGTCATTGGTACCAATGGAGAAGAAATCGGCTTCTTTAGCAAATTGGTCCGCCAATACTGCACTGGCCGGGATCTCGACCATCATACCGACTTCGATATTATCGGCAACAGCAACACCTTCGCCAATCAACTTCGCTTTTTCCTCTTCATAGACGCCTTTGGCTTCACGGAATTCCTTCAGTGTGGCAATCATCGGGAACATGATCGCTAGCTTGCCATAAACACTGGCACGCAATAACGCACGCAACTGAACGCGGAAGACATCTTTACGGTCCAAACAGAAACGAACGGCACGATAACCAAGGAACGGATTCATTTCTTCAGGGAACGTGAAATATTTTAGTTTCTTGTCACCGCCGATATCCAATGTACGGATCACCACACGTTTGCCATTCATCTTTTCCAAAACGGTCTTATACGCGGCAAACTGCTCTTCTTCACTCGGGAAGTCGGTTTCACTGTTCATGTATAAGAATTCGGTACGGAACAGACCAACGCCTTCGCCACCGTTGCTCAATACGGCATCGACATCTTTCGGGGAGCCAATGTTTCCGGCGAGATCAACCACATGCCCATCGGTCGAGACACTCTTTTCATTGACCAGTACTTTTAATGCTGCACGTTCTTCGGCAAATTCTTCGGCACGTTTGGCATAGGTTTTCTTTTGCTCTTCGCTCGGATCAAGGATGACTTCACCATTGAGCGCATCCAGGATGATTTCCTGGCCCATCTTCGCGGTTTCCATGATGCCTTTGCAACCAACTACCGCTGGGATTTCCAAAGAACGCGCCATAATGGCACTGTGACTGGTACGACCACCAATCTCCGTAGCAAAACCAAGCGTGTATTTCTTATTCAACTGAGAAGTATCAGATGGTGTCAGGTCATTGGCAACGATCACGACTTGTTCATCGATCGTCGTTAGGTCTGGAATAGTGACACCACACAGATTACATTTCAAACGGAAAGTAACATCCCGTACATCCGCCGCTCTTTCTTTAAAATAAGCATCTTCCATGTTTTCAAACATGGAGACCATCATCGTTCCAACACTATCCGCCGCATATTCTGCGTTGCAGTGTTCATTTTTGATGGTTTCTTCCATCTGACCCTTTAATTCCGGGTCATTGGCCATCATCAAATGCGCATCAAAAATCGCCAGTTCTTCCGCAGAAAGATTGGCTGCGGCTCTGGATTTGATCAATTCGATGTCAGCTTTCGTCTTTTCAAACCCCGCATTCAGTTTTTCCAATTCGGCATCGACGTCCGCTTCCTTTTTGACAATGGTTAATTTGGGCTCTTCAAGTTTATAGACCTTTGCGATCGCAATTCCCGAAGAAGCAGCAATTCCTTTAAGCATAAGTTTGTTATTCCTCCAATTACTATGTAAATTTTAGCATTAAAGCGTTTACATGAATCGATAAATTCAAAAAGTAATCTATTCCTACGCAATGAATCCTTTCGATAGCATGATAAAATGATTGGCATGAAGCGAATGTCCATTACCAATTGTTTGTTGATTGTCATACTATTTCTAGCACTACGCTTAAGTCAACCTTTATCTGTCTTATTAAACATCAATTTACTCACGGTCAGTACATGGATGATATCTTTGATTGCATTGTTGATCGCATTATTAATGGGGCCGGTGATCCAGCGTCACATCAAACGTTTGTTTCACCAACCAAGTACAACGCTCATGTTTTATCTGATTGGTGTAGCGGTCTTTTTCACATTGCTTTATGGTACCGCCATCGTAAATTTCCCTTCTCCATTCAACATTCTCTCGCAAATGAGCACACTGGATCTTACCGGAAAGTTATTGGCATTACTTGCTGTTACCATCCTATTACCGTTTGTTGAAACCACCGTCTATAAAGCATTGACAGACCGCATGTCGATTGCCTATAACGAAATCCCAACTATATTGCTGTCGGCTTTGTTGTTTGGCTTGATCAATTGTTTGGCATTGATGCCACTAGATATCAGTATTTTTCCGGTTTATTTTTTGGTCTGTTCAGGATTTGGTTTGATCATCGCCTATATTTACAACCAAACCACTTCACTGGCTATTGTAGAAATGGCATTGAGTTTGGCAATATTGATCTTTCATATCGGTACGATATGGTTATGATCATTAATATCCACTCCAACGAACAACGGGGTGAGTTGATTCAACTCACCCCATTGTCGTTTCATCCTAAGGAAAGGAAGGAAAGAACTTATTAATGATCATCGACCTCGATCAAACCATATCCGCCTTCACGACGACGATAGACGACCGCGACCACATCATCCACTTTGTCATGGTAAACAAAGAAATCGTGGTCTAGCATTTCCATTTGAGTAATGGCCTCTTCCAAATCCATCGGAGTCAATGTGATCGTCTTGGTTTTAACGGCGACATCCCCTTTGTCCAACAATTCATCGTCTTGTTCGATGAATGCTTCGACCAATGCATCCCGATGTTTGCGGGATAGACGGGTTTTTTGCCGACGGATCTGGTCTTCGAGTTTATCAATGGCCAGATCAATGGCGGCATATAGATCCTGATGCATGACCTCGGTACGCAGTGTGCCGACTTTAGTGGGAATGGTGACTTCGATCTTCTGGGTGGTCGGATAGACGCGGACCACTACACGGGCAATCGTATCGGGATCAATCAACAGATATTTGTCCAGGAAAGAAAGCTTTTGTTCGATTTTGGTACGCATCCCTTCTGTGACTGTGACATTTTTTCCGACGATTTCAAAACGCATACAATTCCTCCTTATTTCATATATGCTTGATGGTGATACCATTTGAGCAGTGCCACCATGGAAGATACATCCATGAAACAATACTGCTCAAGGGATTTTCGAACGGATTTATCGTGATGGTGAATATAATGACGGTATGTTTGGACAGCTTGCAGACCATCATTGAGATCGAGTGTGGTATAACCATCGAACCCGATCTGACTTGCTATCTGTTTTAAACCATACGCTCCTTTTCTGTCTTCATGATATATCATGTGACCCAATAAAGGAACATCGATTGAAAGCATTCGATCCAATATTTTGCAAACTTTTTCATGATAAAGGGGATACCATGTTGCAAACCGACGCAATTGCATCATTTCAGCACCTTTGGCATTGAATGCGAAGATTGTACCCTCTTCACCCAATCGTTGGATCAATGATACAAATAATGCTTTGTTGCTTGACCCGGTGGTGATATAGATTTTGGATGTGGTTGAACCATCTGCATCCATTTTGATCAATGCATATTCAAAAACAAAATCATTGATGAAATGCTGTCCTTTACACCAGGGCATCAGTAACTGTGTCCATTCAAAATCGATGAAATAGTATGGATAGCGTGCTTGGTTCAACCATGCCTGCAGGCGACGTTTATCACACTTCCACTTATCCGGGATGGGTGATTGATCATTGTAACGACATATGCTATTACATCGCGCTTTAAAGGGGCAGAAGTGGCTATGTGGACATTTCATAGGTTTCAACAATGAGCGATCGATCAGTTCGATCATTCCTTTGAGTCTAGATTTGACCCAATTCAAATTCAATATGGATTCGATCGGCGTAAAAGCATTCCCTCCGCGATCACTCATGTAATCAGCCATACGAAACATGAAGGATGGCTTATAAGCCTTGCCATTATAAACATAGTCCTCATTCAGATAAATGATTTTAAGTTCACCGATTTTATAGCCCTGTGTTTTCGTCACATAATAAATACACTGCAGTTGACTTTGGATTTCCAGACGTGGATAAAACGAATAAACGATAACATATGCATCAATGGTTTGATCATGGCGCATCACACGTGGGAAACATACCGTCAGTTGATTGGACCAAACAAATTGATTGCGATACCATTGATCTTCCTTCAAATCGCTCAATAACAGTGTCTGTTCTTCATATATGGATGTGATATCGAGATATTGGTCGATGTAACTATCCATTTCCTGGGGGATCTGCATGATCATAAAATCATTGGGTTGCTTGTACTCCAATTGAAAACGCAATGGACATCGATTATAGATGCTGATCAAACGATCCGTAAACTGAACAGGCATGGTTCTATTATACTCATACGTCATGCAGCAACGGGAAGTCGAAAGACTTCCCGTTGATTGTGTTATCCAATTTCTTCTCCAATTAAATCGTATCCTTCATATCCTGTCAATTTAACATTGACAAACGAACCAAGCGGAATGGCTCGATCACTCGTAACGACAAAATCACCATCCACTCCGTCTGGTGCCTGGAATTTGCCTCGACCATAATATTTTCCAGTCAAACTGTCTTTTCGTTCGATCAACACTTCCATCGTGGAACCTAATTGTTTTTCGATATGGTTTGAATAGATATCATATTGATGAGCCATCAACGTATCTAGCCTATGCTGCATAACCGAAGCATCTACTTGTGGTTGCATATCATAGGAAGCGGTATCCTCTTCACGAGAATAGGTAAATGCACCTAGATGATCCCATTGACAATCATCTACGAATTGCATCATATCCATAAAATCTGAGTCAGTTTCTGTTGGGAACCCCACAATCAATGTGGTTCGTAAGATCGGATAGTCAAACTGCTGTCGAATGGTGTGGATCAAATCAACGCACTCTTTTGCGCTTCCTCGACGGTTCATCAATTTCAGCATGCGATCATTACCGTGCTGCATCGGGATATCAAAATATGGAATGACCTTGTCACAAGCCTTCATGGCATCTAATAGCGGTTGATCGATTTCATCTGGATACATGTACAAAATCCGAATCCAATGAAGAGATTCGATTTGTTGCAACCGATATAGTAGATCTTTGAGCATTCGCGGCTTTCCAGGATAATCCGTTCCATAGCGGGTCGTATCCTGGGCAATCAACACCAATTCACGTACGCCGTCATCAACCAATCGTTTGGCTTCATCCACTAAATCCTCCAATGGATAAGAATGATATGGACCACGAATCAATGGAATAGCGCAATATGCACATCGATTATCGCAACCATCCCCCAGTTTCATATACGCCATCCATGGATTATTGGAACGCAAGCGCGTGGTTTTACCATAATGTTGATGGATATCTAATCCAAGTACATCCTTCAACGTTTCATTCATTGTCGCATAATCCCGCAATGGTATAAACGCATCCACTTCCGGGATCTGTGCTTTCAATTCATCCAAATAACGTTGTGCAAGACAGCCACTGACAATCAACTTACAATGTGTCTTTTCCTTTACGGCAACCATATCAAATATCGTATCGATAGCTTCCTTTTTAGCCGATTCGATAAATCCGCAGGTATTGATCCAAATCAAGTCCGCACGACTTGGACGATTGACAAATGTGACACCGCCTTTATTAAGCAATCCAGCGATCTGTTCACTATCTACAAGGTTCTTGCAGCACCCAAGAGAAATTACATAACACTTCATGCCGTATATATTATCACCTCCCTTAATACATGAAGGCATCAAAAAGGCGGAAGTAACGCTTCCACCTAATTGAATTTGGACTAGATCGTGGATTCGATTTCACGATTCAATGTTTCATCCACGTCGTGCAATTGGCCATCCTTTAACAGGATACGACTATCGGATAATTGCGATACCGCGACCGAGTGGGTGACCACAATGACCGTCTTACCGAAATTTTCGGTCAAATCACGGAATATTTTAATGATTTCTCGCTCTGTTGCCGTATCCAGGTTACCTGTCGGTTCATCAGCCAAAATCAAATCGACATTTTTTGCCAAAGCACGTGCAATCGCGACACGTTGCTGTTCACCACCAGATAACTGGGTCACCAGACGATTCGCTTTGGTCGAAACAATTCCGAACTGTTCCAGCAGTTTGCCGGCAACCTTTTTGGTATCTTTAGGCAATTTGTTATCGGTTTCAGCCATCGAAACCAATACGTTTTCCATTGGGGTGAGGTAGTTGATCAAGTTATATTGCTGGAAAACGATACCGACTTTATTGCGTCGATAATCATGCAATGCTTTTTGATCAATGACTTTGTCTTCATACATCATGGTTCCACTATTTGGTGTATCCAAACCGCTCATGATGGAAAGCAATGTGGTTTTACCAGAACCAGAATGCCCCAGGATCGTATAGAATTTCCCACTTTCGAATTCATAGGAAAGATGATCAAGAATAGTACGTTTGGATTGACCATCGATGTAGGAATAGCTGATATCTTTTAACGTTAATATTGCTGACATAAACCCTCCTACAGACTTGCCGTCAAGATACGCTTCGGATTGAATCGAAGGATCATCAATGACGGGATCAAAATGGAAATCAAAACGATACCAATACCAGCGACGTAGATTTCTCCAATAATGATTGGTGAAATCGTAACGTTGTAATTGGCAAGCATGTCTTCTTGACTGATTTCAGTAAAGTAGTCGGTCGAACTGCCAACGTAGTAATAATCGTCATTATCCGTTGCATAACTTTCATCCACTGCCACCTGATAATTCAATAAGGCTTTACCAGCAGAAGATGCGATCAAGGAACCAGACACAACGGATAGTGTGAATCCGACTAAACCGATAATGAGCAATTCAACAAACAGTTGGCTGATCACTTTCAATTTACTGGCACCAATGGAAACCAAGACACCGATCTCGTATTCTCTGGTCTTTAACGTCAATGCTGTGACCAAAGTAATGATGATGATGGCATTGACCACAACGATCGCTACGATCACATTGGCATATAAGCCAATGGAATCCAGTGGTCGAGCCATTTGATTGAACGTTTCATTATCTGCATTGAACACACGATAACTGTTGGTCAGTTTCTCATTATATTCGTTGATAAACGGTTCAACATCGAGAGGATCATCCAGCAAAAACACCACAGAGCTAATGTAATCATACGAATCCAATGTCGGACGGTTTTCAGGATTACTGTAATACGAATCATCGGGGTTCTGCTGCGCATAGTAGTCAAACGCCAGCTGACTCATTGGTAACTGCATCCCCATATAGGTGAGATTAGGCATTAAGATACGATTGTATGGAGATTCATAACGACTCATCCATTGGAAATTTTCGCTGTTTGGATCCAATGTTTCACTCGTTGAATACAGACCAATAATCTCAACTTCCGGGTGCAATAAGGATTCTTCGATTTCCAATCCCAATTCTTGCAGATATGAATAATCGGAAGCAAAGTTTAATGTAAAGGTATCCCCCACCGATAATCCATTCAATTCAGCCACCTGCTCGGAAATCAAAGCAACTGGTGCACCCGAAGCAAGCTCTTCCTCGTTATAGAATCGACCTTGGGTGATCGTCCACGTACCATCGGCTAATTCGATCATATTAGCCGTACGATTGGTCATGATTCTGAATTCAGGTTCAACGTATGGAACCTCGATGGTTTCACCATTGACTCCACTATAAACACTAACTCCACCGGTATTCTGGTTCTCTCGCTCATTGCCAATCGGCTGGGATTCGATATCGGCTGATCCGATATAGAAATTCGTTGCATTATATGTTACGACACGTGGATCATCGAGGAACTGTTGGAATTCCTCTTCGGTCAGATTGTACATCGAGTTATAGAGTTCAGTATCTTGATAGAACTCCTCAAGTTCCGAATCAGATAACGTGCTGGTATATTCGTTGATTGCATCATAATCAACGGCATATTCAACAACTGCACGCATGCTTTTGCGAGTGAGGATTTTAGCTTGGTTGGCCGCCGTCGAAATACCAATACCGATAATAACGAAGTTACCGATGATAAAGAATGTCAGTAACAACAAAATCGATTTAGTAGGTCGACGTGTAATATTTTTGATTGCACGCTGGAAAAAATTCATAAATATTCCTTTCTACGAATTATCACTATCCGCTTCAACGGTATCATGAAGCTTAACAACATATGTTTTATCGGAGTATAGCTTATCTCTCTCCCCACCTTCGCGAGAGGAATAGACAGGATCCCATGAAGAAGTTTCTATAACTTCATAATATGCTGTTTTATTATTCTCTAAGGGAATAACCACCGAATCTATAGAAATATTATTGATTCCATTGGCTTGAACCCACGCGACAAAATCCGAAGCACTAAGGTCAGAAGGGACTTTCTCAGCCAAATCTAAAGTTATCACTGGTGCTGATGTTGGGGAAGGAGAATCCGTTGCTTCAACCGTACATGCACCTGTCGAAACAGTTATCCCAATCCGCGCATTTAGCGGCAATGGTCGATCACATCCATGCGCTAATTCAGTTCCATCGATTGCAGCACACCAATAATTGACGATCTGTCCAGGTGTCGAGAATTCATCAGAGCATGAATAGTTCAACATTCCAGCATATTCACCGGTTTGAATGTCAGCGCCATCTGCATTCACTCCATCTGCCCAACGTTGAATGGAAATATAGTCTTTCCCTAGCCATTCTCTTGAAGACTCACTATTGAGAATTGGTAAATACTTACTAACTGTGACAATCAAAACATCACCACTGCCAAGTGTTGTTCCGGCAGAAACATCCTGCGCAACTACTGTACCTTCGGCAGCCTCGTTATAAACTTCCTTCGGAATAATAGTGAGGCCCGAGCCACTGGCTTCCGTTTTCCATGCTTCAAACATCACATCATCATATCCAACCAAATTCGGGATCGTAATTCCCTTGCCCTTGGATACGGTCACCGTAAACGTATCGCCATCTTTGAGCAATTCCCCACTTTCAACTGACTGGCTGATGACCATGCCAGCTTCGACGCTCGAACTGAACGATTCCAGCTTTTCTACAGTAATGTCATGCTGTTTGGCCCAACTTTCCACTTCGGTATACGCTTTGCCGACAAAATTTGAAACACTGGTCGTTCCGGCCGGTTCCGGACCACGAGAAACATTGATGGTCAACGATGACCCGCGAGTGAAATAATCACGATCGGTTGAACCAAAATCCACTGATATGACCGCACCCTCCTCCACACTGCTGGAATACTGGCGGTTGATTTTAGTGCGTTGCAACTTGTTTTCATCGATCCATGCACGGATCTCCGTTTCATTCATATTTTCCAAATCCGGAACAGTAATCGATTCATCTGGATCCGCGCCCAAAGAAACGACAAATGTCAACGCTGTCGATGTGGTGATCTTTTTCCCTTCATCCACGCTCTGGCTGATGACCATGTCTTTGTCATATTCCATGGAATATTCTTCTTGTAACGCCACTTTGCTGCGTTCGATATCATTTTGGCTCAGCCATGTCGTTACATTAGAAACATTCTGACCGACGAAATTGGGCACCTCGATTTTCGGTGCAAAGAAAAACCAATATATGGCAAATCCGATTGCCGCCAGCAAAACCACACCCACAACGATCCAAACTTTGCGGATTTTCCGACGTGGTCGGGCAATCGTTTCAACTTTTTCTTCCTTAAAGGATTCAAGCGGTCCGCTATCTTCTTCCATCAGCGAACTAAGATAATCCTTCTTTTCATTATTCTCACTCATGAAAAACTCAAAACCTTTCCTTAATGGTCCCATTCTATCATGAAAGATCACTCGGATTTTCTGACAATTCCATGATTTTAATCTCGCCAAACCATTTCACACAGAAAAAAGGCAATTCCGTGAAACTTTCGGAATTGCCTTTCATCCTTTTGCAGGGAAGCGGGATTATTCGCCCTGATGTTCGACCATGTGAACCAGGTTGACTCTGCGCTTCTTCGCGTCGCTCAAGGTCTTCTCGAAGGCTTGATGTGCAACATCGGCCCCTTTGAGTTTGACAAGCTGAGCATAGCGGTTTTCTGCCAACAGGAAGTCTTCAAACTTGCTGTAATCCGGTTCTTTGCTATCGATGGTCAACGGTGCTTCTGGATGACGTGGATCATAGCGGTACAAATCGACGTATCCGCATGCCACCGCGTCTTTTTCGACCTTTTGCTGGTTGACCAATCCACCTTTGACACCGTGTTCCTGACATGGTGAGTAAGCAATGATCAAACTCGGTCCATCATAACTTTCGGCTTCACGCAATGCCTTCAAGGTCTGGTTACGATCCGCACCCATGCAGATGCTTGCCACATACACGTGACCATAACTCATGGCCATCATGCCCAAATCTTTCTTGGCTGTCGGTTTACCACCAGCAGCGAATTTAGCAATGGATGCCGCCTGGGTAGATTTGGAAGCCTGACCACCAGTATTGGAGTAGACTTCAGTATCCAGAACCAACACATTGACATTGAGGTCATTGGCCAAAACATGATCCAATCCGCCATAGCCGATATCGTAAGCCCATCCGTCACCACCAATGATCCAAACGCTCTTGCCGACCAAATCACGCTCATAATCGAGCAACTCTTTGACGGCAGCATTACTGCTGGCTTTTACAGCGGCAACGATCTGTGGTTTGAGGGTACGCTGGGTTTCGCGATCCTCCTTGGCAGCCAAATATTTGACAAACAGTTCTTTCAATTCAGCTTCGACGCTATCCATGTTGTTTTCCATGATAGCGAAGATCCTGGATTGTTTGTAATTCTGAGCAATGCCCATACCGAAACCATATTCGGCATTGTCTTCAAACAAAGAGTTTGCCCATGTCGGACCATTGCCTTCGGCATCGGTCACAAACGGAGTGCTCGGGGTTGCAGAAGAATAGATCATGGAGCAACCAGTTGCATTGGCGATCATCATATCTTTACCAAACAACTGGGAAACCAAACGGTAGTACGGTGTTTCACCACAACCCGGGCAAGCTCCTGGAACTTCGAAGTAGGGTTTGAGGAACTGGCTGCCCTTGACAGTCGTTGTCGGGAACAGACCGCTCTTGTATTCGGTATGGTTGAACAGGTAGTCGGCCAACGGTTCTTCTTCCAAAGCCACATTGACATCGGTCATAGTCAACGCTTTGTTGCCACCCTTACCCGGGCATTCAGCAACACACAATCCACATCCGACGCAGTTTGCCGGAGAAGCTTGAACACGGTATTTCAATTCAGCTACGTTCGCACCACCCAAAGGTTTGGCCGTCGCAAATTCAGCCGGTGCATTCTTGACTTCTTCATCGGTCAACAGGAATGTACGGATAGTTGCATGCGGGCAAACAAAGGAACAGAAACCACACTGGATACAGTTATCCGGATTCCATGTCGGAACCATCGTTGCAATGGTCCGTTTTTCACGATAGGCCACATTGGGCAGGATGGAGCCATCCAAAATACCGTGTTTGGTGAAATCGGAAACCGGCAGATCATAGCCGTGCAAATCATTGATGGCCATGACATGATCATGGAAGTAATCGTGTTCCGCACCTTCACGCACATTCTTGACTTCCAAATTTGCCCAGGCCGGATCAACCGCCACTTCGACTAGACCATCGGCACCACGGTCGATCGCCTTATAGTTCAGTTGAACGATCTCATCACCTTTTTTGCCATAACTCTTCTTAGCAGCGGCTTTCATTAGTTCCAATGCTTTGTCATATGGCATGATGGATTCATTCAGTTTGAAGAAAGCGGACTGCAGGATGGTATTGGTACGACGACCCATACCGATCTCAGTGGCAATCTTGTTGGCATCGATGATATAGAATTTGGCATGTTTTTCAGCCATCTGCTTTTTCATGCGATTGGGCAAACGGTTGACGATTTCATCCGCTCCAAAGCTGGTATTGAGCAAGAATGTACCGCCATCTTTCAAATCATGGAGCATATCATAGGACAAGACGTATTTGTCCAAGGAGCAGCTGATGAAATCAGCATTATTGATGTAATAGGTTGAGCGAATCGGGCTGGGGCCAAAACGCAGATGGCTTCTGGTCGTACCACCGGCTTTTTTGGAATCGTATGCAAAGTAACCCTGTGCATACATATCAGTGTTATCACCGATGATCTTGATGGAACTCTTATTGGCGGAAACCGTACCGTCACTTCCCAAACCATAGAACAGGCAGCTGGTATAGTCCGCATTGACATGGAAGTTCTTGTCTTCTTCCAAAGACAGATGCGTCACATCATCATGGATACCGACTGTGAATTCGTCTTTCGGTTCATCCTTGAGCAGTTCATCATAAACGCCTTTGATCTGGCCAGGATTGGTATTGTGGCTTCCCAAACCGTAACGGCCACCAACAATGGTGATATCCTTGCGGTTTTTCAACGCATTCACCACATCCAGATACAACGGTTCGCGTGCCCCAACTTCCTTGGAACGATCCAACACTGCGATCTTAGTCACCGTTTGCGGTAAAACGGAAAGTAAATGTTTGACGGAGAACGGACGATACAGGTGGACTTTGACCACACCGACTTTTTCACCATGGGCATTCATGGTGTCGACGGTTTCTTCGATGGTTTGTGTCACACTACCCATGGCAATGATCACACGAGTCGCATCTTCAGCACCATAGTAAACAAACGGAGCATAATGACGTCCGGTATGTTCACTGATGGCATTCATGTATTTGACAACGATGTCAACCACCTTGTCATAATGACTGTTCTGAGCTTCTTTACCAGCAAAGAAAATATCATCATTTTCGTTACCGCCACGGGCAACCGGATTGTCATGCGGGTTCAATGCATTTTCCTTGAAACGTTTGACCGCATCCATATCGATCAGGCTCTTGAGGAAATCATAGTCCATGACTTCCACTTTCTGAATTTCGTGACTGGTTCTGAAACCATCAAAGAAGTGAATAAACGGGACACTGGCTTCAATCGCAGAAAGATGGGCGACACCAGCCAGATCCATGACTTCCTGCACGGAATGACTGGACAGCATCGGTACACCAGTTTGACGGCATGCATAAACGTCCTGGTGATCGCCGAAAATATTCAATGAACGGCTAGCTAGGGAACGCGCTGCAACATGCAATACACCCGGCAACAATTCACCCTGCATCTTATACAGGTTCGGGATCATCAATAACAGACCCTGGGATGCTGTAAATGTCGTGGCGAGCGCACCACCCTGCAATGCACCATGAACGGCACCGGCAGCGCCGCCTTCGGATTGCATTTCGATGACTTTGACAACGGAATCGAAGATATTCTTGCGACCGGCCGTTGCCCAGGAATCCACCACTTCAGCCATTGGTGAACTCGGGGTGATCGGGTAAATGGCAGCTACTTCGGTAAATGCATACGCACAATGGGCTGCCGCAGTATTTCCATCCATGGATTGGAATACTTTTTTGGATTCACTCATTAGAATTTAATCTCCTTTTCGTCAATGATTATATCGCGTCATATTGAATTTGTTTCACCAATTTGTGAACTTGAAAACACCCTATTCCCGTTTTTTCACATAATTTTGAAATAAGTATGAAAATGGCAGACCGTTTGATCGATCTGCCAATGATTTTCATATTCGAAATACTGCAACGATATCAATTATGCGTTGATATACACGCCACAGGTTCCGTCCACAGTTTCGAGTTTGACGTCAACGCTTTCATCGGAGGACGTCGGAACGTTTTTGCCGACCATATCCGCGCGAATCGGTAATTGACGGTGTCCGCGATCCACCAATACCGCCAAGCGTACGCAAGCCGGTCGGCCTTGATCGATCAAGGCATCCAACGCCGCGCGGATCGTACGACCCGTAAACAACACATCATCGACCAGAACCACGACTTTATCTTTGATGTCCATGGCTCCAATTTTGACATCCCGCTTTTTTTCATCGTCGCGATACGCAGAGATATTTAACGCATAGCAAGGTACACGAACGCCCTCGATCGATTCGATATTATCGCGGATCATTTCCGCCAGATACTTACCACGGGTTTCGATACCGACCAGAACCAAGTCATCCGAGCCATGGTTAGACTCCAAAATTTCGTGGCTCATGCGGATCAATGCACGTCGGACACTGATCGCATCCATGATTTCTTTACTCATTTCACACCTCCTGGAACGTTGACACGGCAATAATCATACTGTTGTTGGGTGATATGATCATATTCTACCATGGCTGCCAGTACTTGAAGATAGCGATTGTAGGTCGCCTCGGAATGATTGGAAAGTTGATAATTCGTGGGAGATTGGGGTAATCCAGCCAATAACGCGCTTTCACATAACGTCAAATCCTCCACAGATTTATTCAAATAACCTTGTGCCGCATCTTTGATACCGAAATAACCGTCACCAAAGTTAATGATGGATACATAAATGCTAAAGATGGTCGGTTTGTCAAATTTGGACTCCATATCATTGACAAAGAAAATCTCTGCAGTCTTTCGGGAAAGTACCTGACTCATATCAAAGTAAATATTCTTAGCAAGTTGTTGGGTAATGGTCGAACCACCACGTACGATGGTCCCGCTGGTCAGATTTTCCAACAAAGCTTTGCCAATAGCGATCACATCGATCCCACGTCGATAAAAGAAGCGATGATCTTCCACCGAAGTTACAGCATTGACATAATCACTCGGTAGTTGATCAAAGCCAACATAATCATCGGATTTCATGATCATGCCAAACGCTTTTTCCACAGGCAGTTGTCTTACTTTATCAGCATAAATGTCGTAACCTTGTTTCAACAAAATCGATACGCCGAAAACCCCACAGCATACCAGTACACTGACAAGGGCAATGATAAATCGACGAATCGGATGCTTTTTCTTCACGATATTCATTCTACAAACCAAATATGTGAAAAATAAGGACCGACGTCCTTATTTTTTCTTATTACTGGATTTTTCTTTCGAGTGCGGATCTTGACCCATGGATTTGAGTACGGCATTGATCTGTGCTTCACTGGGCTTACGTCCCATTTGTAAAAACATGGCTCGGATCATTTTTTCGCTGACTGGTGGATTTTCTTTCAGCTGTTTTTCAAAGCTGCGACGAGTGAAGTAAAATCCAAGGAACGCACCGATCAGTCCACCGACGATCAAACTACCAATGGATGTCCATAATACTTGGCTCATAGTCTCTCCTATCTAGATTTAACGTTATAAATTTTAGTCACAATTGAAATAAATTGACAATGGTCAAACCAATGAAAAAGCCAAGAAGCAATGATATATCCCCGGGTATATCCAGGTGGGCATTCTTATTTGCAGATCAGGATTCCGACAATAGCCGGCATTCAACACACTGCAACATAATCAGAATTCCCGTATATCAAAATGTCGGAAATAGTGCAGCCTCTTGACACTTTCATTATACGAAAACCAAAACGATGCACAACTCTTTTTCTTCAAAGAATTTTGTCAATAGCATTATCAAGATTTACATTTGGCTTTCATCATTGTTTTACATTATTTGACGACAAATCATTGGTTGCTGATTTCGATACCCAGATCTTTCAACTGTTGTGGATCCACTACATCGGGTGCATTGCTCATCAAACAGGTTGCACTGGCTGTTTTCGGGAATGCCACCACATCGCGGATATTGTCGGTGTGACCGAGAATCATGACCAAACGTTCCAATCCGATACCAACTCCTCCATGTGGTGGTGTCCCATATTGGAACGCTTCCAAGAAGAAGCCAAAGCGTGCTTTGGCTTGCTCCGGCGTCATGCCGATTGCTTCGAACACCTTTTCCTGCAATGCCTGATCATGGATACGGATGGAACCACTGAGCAACTCATACCCGTTGAGCACCAAATCATACGCCCTGGAATAACAATTGGCTGGATCACTCATCAATTTATCGACATCTTCGAGATTCGGTGAAGTAAACGGATGATGTGCGGCAACATAACGATGTTCAGCTTCATCATATTCAAACATCGGGAAATTGGTGATCCAGGCGAATTCATAGCGATTTGGGTCAATCAAATTAAGATCATGACCTAATTTACTGCGCAATGCGCCCATGGCCGTATACGCAACTTTAAAACTGTCGGCAACAAAGAATACGATATCGCCATGATGGACATCCATGCCCCTTTTGATTGCGTCAAGTTCATTTTCGCTACAGACTTTGGCAATCGAGCCGGTTACGGTCTCATCAAATTTAAGATAAGCCAATGCCTTGGCACCATACACCTTGACCGTATCCGTTAAATGATCGATGGCTTTGCGCGAAAACTGAGCCGATCCGTTATCCACTTTCAACGCAACCACATGGCCTTTGTTTTCCAACACGTTTTTAAATACGGAAAAAGCGGTATTGGCAAACACGTCATCCAGCGTATGTAATGGCATATCAAAGCGAAGATCCGGTTTGTCCGATCCGTATTTACGCATCGCTTCCGTCCATTGGATCTGCCTAAAATGGGTTGGCAACTCGACGTCAAGTGTCCCTTTGAAAATCTTGGCCATCAGCCCTTCGACCACCTCAAACACGTCTTGCTCTTCGACAAAGCTCATTTCGATATCGATCTGATCAAACTCCGGCTGACGATCAGCGCGTAGATCTTCATCCCGGAAACAACGAGCGATCTGAAAATACTTTTCCAATCCAGCGATCATGCACAACTGTTTATAGATTTGCGGAGATTGCGGCAATGCATAGAATTCCCCATGACTGATCCGGCTTGGAACCAAATAATCTCGAGCACCTTCCGGTGTCGATTTACTTAAAATGGGTGTCTCGATTTCCAAAAATCCTTGATCCGTCAAATAATCCCGGGCGATTTTGCAAACATTGGCACGCAAGCGCAACATGTTTTGCAGATATGGGCGACGCAGATCCAAATAGCGGTATTTTAGACGAGTGTCTTCCAACGCATCCGTATCATCTGCAACGATGATCGGTGTCGTTTTTGCTGTGTTGATGATTTCAACATGATCCGCTTTGACTTCAATGGCACCGGTGGCCAATTTGTCATTCGGCGTTTGCTTTTTTGCGACTGTCCCTTCGACTTTGAGGATGTATTCGTTGCGTACATCCTTGATCTTATCGGTCATGGTTTCATCAAAAGTGATCTGGGTGATCCCTTCGCGATCACGTAAATCGATAAACACCAAACTGCCCAGATTGCGGCGTTTGGCGACCCAGCCGATCAATGTGACATGTTCACCAACGTCGCTTTGACGCAATGCGCCACAGGAGTGTGAACGGTAAAAACGTTTACTCATGATGATGTTCCTCCGTATCCATTAACCATTCATCCATGGTTTCAACCAATTGATCCATCGGGATCGAGACTTGATGCTGATCTGCTACACGTTTCAAAGTCACGGTATTGTTGGCGAGTTCATCTTCACCCAAAATCAATACAGTCGTGGCATTGAAGCGATCAACACTTTTGAATTGACTTTTCATGCTGCGATTTGCAAAATTCATTTCCACACGATATCCGGCCGCTCGTAACTGGGTGGATAAAACCACACCCATCTGTTGCGTATTACCCAGTGTCATAATGTAACAATCCAATGGGGTGTGCAAATCAGAAAAGACACCTTCGGCATTTGCAAGGATCATTAGGCGCTCCATACCCATGGCAAAACCAATGCCACTTTGTGAAGGGCCACCAAAATAATCCACTAAATTATCGTACCGACCACCACCGAAAACCGTCGATTGTGCGCCACTCGCTTCATCGGTACTTATCACTTCAAATACTGTATCGGTATAGTAATCCAAGCCACGCACCAATCGATCATCGATCTCATACGGGATATCAAGTGCATCCAATGTGGCACATACCGATTCAAAATAGATGCGGCTTTCTTCACTGAGCACATCACGAATGGATGGTACGTTTTTCATAAACGGCTGATCATGGTCGATCTTACAATCCAATAAACGCAATACATTCTGCTCATAACGACGTTGGCAATCGCCACACATCTGACCCAAATATGGTCTGAAGTAGTCGCGAAGTGTTACGCGATATGCTTCACGAGAAGCTGCATCCCCTAATGTATTGAGACAGACTTTGATATGACTTAGCCCCAGTGCTTTCAAGATGGAATAGCCCATGGCAATCACTTCGGCATCGACATATGGCGATTTTTCGCCCAAATTTTCCACACCGAATTGATAGAATTGTCGCTGTCGGCCTTTTTGTGGCCGCTCATAACGGAACATCGGACCAAAATACCAAAATTTGTTATGTCCTTCACCCAATGCAAACAATTTATGCTGCACATAGCTACGGATCACCCCAGCCGTTCCTTCTGGGCGAAGGGTAAGGGAATCTTTATGATTGACGGTAAAGGTGTACATTTCCTTGTTGACCATGTCACTGGAATCGTTTTCGCGTTTGAATACACCGGTATCTTCAAATATCGGGGTACGGATTTCGGAATAATCATACAGGTGCATAAACTGACGGAAGACGTCTTCGACCTGTTGCCAACAAGCCAATTCCTCACCATAAATATCCACTGTGCCACGTGGGGCTTGGTAGTTATGTTTCATTTTAACCTCCTTTGCATAACGTCAAAAAAACGTCCTTGTTGAAAATCAACAAGGACGTGTAAATTTTTACCCGCGGTACCACCTTGATTCATGGTTAGTTCAACCATGCACTCATTGAGAAGATAACGGTTCCAACCGGATGGACCTATTGACAAAGGCGTTCGATCCATCGTCCAAGCCGGGTCCACCTGCCACGATCGGTACATGCTTTCACCATTCACATGCTCTCTGACACCGCCGCCTTCAGGATAATCGGCTTCATTGACTTACGCAGTGGATTATACCATCAAAACCATAAGGTTCAAGTCTTAAGCATGGGATTGCGTTTCCGTTTTTTCAGGATATCGGGTCACCCAGAATTCGGAAACATTGATAACAAGCAAAGCACGCCGCGCAGATTCATGGTCCGCCTGCCAATGGTTCAGTTGAAAATAGCCACTGACCAGTACTCGGCATCCTGGAACCAATGCTTTGGTCATGCGCTCAGCAACTCTTCCAAACCCACTGATTTTGATGGTAGTAAAAGTGTTTTCCTTATCGGTATTGGTAAACACGCAATCCAAATCTGCATCCATGGCCTCCAAAACACGATCGATCTGTGCGGATTGATTGATCAGATTCATGTAGACACTACAGATTGGTAACTCATCCCCACCATCATTTTTGAAGGTACGGGAAACGATATCCTTACTTTTGGATACGTAGCCTTCGGCCACAACATAATGACGATTGGCCTGACCATTGAACACATGTAACTTGGAATATGTTTTCTTCGTTTGATTTTTCATACTATCCTCTTTCTATTTAAGTCGATTTATTTTTATGAGCAGCTAGGAGTCCTTACGGGCAATGAGAATATATCGATTTGATTTATCTTGCTGATCGCATGTCACAAAAGAAAGATATCGATCCGCAGTCAGATCGATATCTCTTTTATGCAAAATGTAGGATTCATCCTGGATCAAATATTGCTTTAATGCGGTTGCATCGATATGAGTATTCAAAAATACCGCGGTAGTTTGAATGGATTCATTCATTGGATAATGCGCAAACGCAACGATCGTGTATGTGCTTGAACCCAGATCATCGATCCACGTGAATGTGGAATTGGCGTTAAAGTAATTGACGGTTTGGTAGTTGAGCATGAATGTGAACATTCGTTGATTGGAATAAGAGGAGTGGCCATTGATTAACAAATGGTTTGAGCCAATCTGCAGCGGAGTATGTTCATCAATGAATGCGCTACCCAGCGTACTTGGATTTCCGTAAATATCGTGACTCATCCAAAAATCCGCATCCGTCGATGAAAATGTTTCGACGATCGGAATTCTGTATGTACCATCCGTATTTTCAAAATCCACAATCGCCACAATATAAGGATTGATCGTCTGAAACTCATCTAATCCATAGGGAACACTCGTTGTCTCGGGTTGATTAACATGCGAGGTTAGCATTGCCTTTTCTGGATTTATTTTTATCGTCTTCGACGAAGCCATCGACATAGCTATAAAGCATGATATTCCAAGGATTCCGGCAATTGAAACCATGCATAATTTGACCCATCGACGCAACCGTCGTTTATGTTTTCTTCGATTCATTTTGGATCACGATTGATCAGAATCATCCACATCAGAAATAACAAAGAAGCCAACCAGATCACCCAAAGCATTCCATCACCGAACATAACGAAAATACCGGAGCAGTAAAATCAAACCGACCACCAATTGCACAATGGTTAATCCACACAGACCAAATCGAACCGCAGAATTCAACTGCGGCTCGATCAACGAATCGGTATGAACGATGATTCTCTGTGAATCCTTACCATTCGCCTGCCAACTTGGTTTCTTTGCATTGATGGCGCTGATCACACTACTTTGGCTACCAACCACCGCATCATTCACACCACAATCGCCATTGCCCCAAATTAACTGATTTTGTTGATCAAAAATGTTTCCGCACTCATCCGTGATGTAGGTCACTTCTGTTGCATCTTCCTCAATCCATCGGGGTTCGACCAATGACTCTTCCAAAAGTGCATAGGGTTCACCCAATTCGCTATCCACGATGAATTTGTCTGCACCGATTTCACTTTGTTGCGGTAACTCATTTAAATATTGCGGTAATTCGCAACGATTGACATCACAGACATATCCCGCCTGACAATCCGAATCATATCTGCAAAAGTCCGTAAACATAGGCTTTTTTGCTTCATCGGTTGTTCCCATGATCAACTCCTGTATACAGATAATCGGATCGATACCAATCCAAAGCACAATCACTTAATTCGATCGTATCCGACATTGCTCGCAACCGTAATGTCTGATAGCGAATCAGACGATAACCGCGTTTTTTGCGGCGATAACGGATAATGCGCTCATTACGTTTGTAATGATTCACAGAATCAAAAGAAATCGAAGGCGCCAGTACCATGATCTCGCACACCGGATTGTGCAGGTAATTGAGCGGGGAGCGAATTTCGCACCACTGCAATGTGCTACCGTAATCAATATCACCAAGATCCATTCGTCCTGGATTGCATTGAAGCATCTGTGCTTGATACGCTTCACTGACAATCAATTCATCAAGATCATATGCACTTAGATCATCCTTGATGATTTCACCCGATGCATCGGTAACGTTTACTTTGCGGTAATACCAATCGCCACGATGATATATACGCTCTCCATTTTCATTTTCAAATAAAGGGACAAACAGGATCTCACCATTTTCATCGGTTTGCGCATAATACGGAGAATCAAATTGAGGATTCTGTGCAAATTGATAAATCACATACTGCAAGGGGACATCGTCATAATTCGTGGCGATCATCTGTTCATCCATGGAAGCATTGTATTCGTTCGTACCATCGGTATAGAGGATATGTTGATCATCGCTTCCCTTGAACCAGATATCAATGATGGTATAGATCACGTCATCCACGGTAAATGTATCTCCTATATCCGGATCCGGTTGCAATTCAAGCAATGTGGAATAATCCAACGGATTGATGAAACGATATTCCGTCTCGTGGATATAAATACCACCACTGAGCAATGTCGCAATTTTAGTTTTGGGTTGAATCATTGGGATTTGGGGATCATCGCATGAAATATAATCACACATATTCTTACCTTCATAACTGACATCATAGACATCAAACAAAGCACCATTGAGTAATGTTTTTGCATCATCCGAGTCGATCTTATACGCAGTGACGTCGATATCCCGTTTTTGATTGGTTAATGTAATCGATTGATGGTCGATACCGATGGTATATCCCATGGTTTCATCCACGGTAAATGTATGACAGATATCCTGAGAAGGTTCGACCATATAACCCGTTGGTGGTTGGATTTCACAAGCCATGTAGGTTTGACCATATTTCAGGTTCTCGATGGTTAGACCACCGGTTTCATGGACAACCTCAAATAACTGAAGCATCATCACACCCGGCATCTTCCAATAATAGGAACCATCCGGTAGATGAGACACGTCAACCACACCCATGTTGTCACTGCGCAGTGTTTCGATTGGATAAAGTCCATCTGGATCCTCATATATCGTGACACTGTAATCGGATATCGGACGGTTATGATCATCAATATCGACCGTTCTTAAATAAACACCACCGCTGACGCCATGAAAAATTGGGTATAAGTCTTTTCGAACTGAGGAGTTTATAGCGTCAGCGGTAGTCAAACAATCAATGACGGCCTTTACGGTAAATGGGGTTTGGGGAGTGGCCTGATCATTGATGAAGCAATCTTCACTGATCACATCACAATAGGTGATGGAAGTAATGGTTGAACCATCCGTCGTTAATGATTCAACGCTATATTCATGACCCATAAATTCAAATATCCCCTTGAGTAACAAGGGGATATTTGAATTGATCTGATTGATTTGGTCCAAATCCAACGGTGTTGGTTTCAATGAAACCCAAGATTGATTCTGTTGATCGATATAGACGATTTTTTCATCATCGATGGTTTGGATAATGATGGTTTGACCATCCACGGTAATGGGTTCTGCGATCATCTGATCCTTCAATTGATCATATGCAATTGGTAATGGTTCGATCGGTTCAATCAATTTCAGTTGAAATGCGGATGGCTGGGTCAACGTCAGCACCGTACCATCCAAAGTACCAATGGTCTGACCATTTACCAACGGTGCATCCAATACAATACTTTGCCCTTCTTGCACCAAAAATAGATCAGATATATCGATTGGGGTATTCAACGGAAAGAAAGTCATCGTTTTTAATGCATTCCCTTTCGGCAATGCATCTATCGTAAAGCGTTTCCCCATTTCATCCACCAATATGATTTTTTCTGCATCATAAGATTCTATGATAAAGTCATACTCTTTCTGGTCGAGATATAACATGGTTTCGCCAACGAATCCATATGAAATATCCTTTTGATCCAACTGATCTTTGATCATCGTATAAGTCAATTCAAACGTATCCTGCGGAATCATAACATCAAACGTATTGGATGAAAGCTGCATATCATCCATTGAAGTTTGACCATAACGGCTCACATTTACGATCCAATAATTATATTCATTCCCGTTCGAATCAACCAGTGTACCCAGATAATGCAGATCACTCAGTGATCGTTTAATCCATGTATAGTTGGTTCCATCGATTTCGATGATCATACCATCATAAAAATCGGAATAACTCAATTGAGAAATATTCGGTGCCATTTCCTTACAAAGCAGCAATGATGTACTTACATTCGAAAACTGCTGTTGATCGACCACTGTAGCGTGCCATTGTCCATCACCATAAGATATGGAAAATGAATCATATAATTCGATTGGCCGTGGTTTGGATAAAGTAAAGGATTCTCCCTCGTTGGTCGACCATAATACTTTCAAGTCTTCCCAGTCAAAAGGATGAGTTTGGATCAAATCCATCGATACGCCATGAAAGTCCATCATTTGACCGTCATTATTCGTATCCATATTGATATAAGTCATGGATTCATTTTGATCTGGAACATACTCAAATCCGATCAAGGCATTCTGTTGATAAGGATATGTCATAAAAAAGTGATCATATGCTTGATCGAAACGAACAATAAATGCGGGTTGAACCACATTGGTACACTGCCATTGCACGGTGTATTCATATTCTGGTCCATTCAAGGGATGGTTGACATCCACTACATGCAAAGTTCCATCCTTGTCTGTCACTGTAATGGAAATGATTTGGTTAAACTCATCATAACCGACGTCGATCAATTGATAGATTTGATCTTCGATCATGTATTCATTCATTCCTTGTTGATAGGTTTGTAGCAACGTATCAAAAGATATCGGATCATGAAGTACTTTAGTATATGTCTGATCAATGGTAGCGCCAACGCTAATCAAATTGGTCTGCCAAGGAAATAGAGATTGAACCGTTTCAAACGACAGCCAGGGATTTGTCATATCCATTTTTACGGTGATGGTTTGACCATGAACATCCTCTTGATCAGATATTGCCTTGAATTCATACTGTGGTTCGATCACTTGAATCATGGTATATCCATAGGATTGTTCGATCGTCTGCGGTAAATCCGATTCCACTAATGGTTCATTATTCAATGTAAAACGAGTTTCTATTGTATCTTCTACCACAATGGATTCAATATTGGATTCTCCCTGAATTTCCACGACAGTTACTGAAGTTCCATTCAAATTGATATTATGTCCAATCGCATCATGGATATCATCCAACATCATTCCTTCGATTTGGTCTATTGCAGAAAGAAAGTCTTCTTCCTTCGTCGCATCTAGCATGGTTTTTTCACGATAAACCGCATCCAAAATAGCCTGGAATGGTGTGATTTCGACCAGTGTATACGTATCACTATCCATTTCGTGGATTTCATCCACATTCCACGTGGATACATCCTTATAAGTCAAAGGGTATTGCTCACTGATGTAAAGCAAGCCGTTTTCATCTTCGACAATCAGTGCGTTAGCACGCCGCATACGAAGGATATACGTCGTGCCGTCGATCACAAAGTCATCATTGACAGAGATATCGCTCGGTATCATAGCTTCAGTTAGATCAATTCTGGCAAGATTATCTAAATTGGTCACGCCCACGACTACTCGATCAGATAATACCGAATTCACGCGATATAGATGATCTTGCCAAATGAACAGATCATCGACTTGATAATCCGGTAAAAGTGACACCAGTGTTGAATAATCCATCTGCATGGTTTGATGAACTGATTCCTGCGGAATCCCGTCATTGGGTGCATTGGTCAAACCAATCGGCAATCCGTCCGAATAGTGAATCTCACCATCCTTGGGCACTTCATAAATCACCCATTGGGCACCATCCAGATACACTTTATCCATGTTCTCATCTGTTTTATAAATGGTTAAATCCACATCTCGGTTAAGATTCATATAGGAGTAATGATTACTTTCCTTCAAGTCGATCCGATACGGAATGGTATTGACCACATATCCCTGATGCGCATCGATCTCTCGAATCCAATATACCCCGGGTTCCGTATTCAAAATGGTGGAATATCCATCCACTGGCAATAGTTGATCGATGTGCAACGCACCATCGCTGCCAACGGTCCAATACGCACCTGCCTGCATCGTGTCAAACTTGCGTGTATCACGGTTATAAATACTGCAGCTTCCCGATACATTCAAGGCAAGACTATCTTCCTCACTAACTAACCCAACATCACAATTCGGTACGATCAAATGCGTAAACTTTTCATCATATGCGATTTGAAAGGTCGTTCCCGGTAATGCTTGAATGGTATACTCATCCACCTTATCAACGGTAAGATCTCGTGTATCCGATACGATGTTCAACTCCGCATCTTCGATAGGATCGGGCAATCGACCACCCAATAGATCCTGACTGCCTGGTTTAGTCATCAACAGCATGGCCTCGACCGCCGCATAATATCCTCCGGCATTACTTTTGACTCGAACTGGCTTTACGTTTTCGAACAATGTGTCGTATTTGACGTGCAGATTGTTTTCGTCATCGATATACGGATACCCTGGTGCAAAATTCTTGGAAGTCGCAGTTTCATCGATTTCATAATATGTACTTAGCACCTGATTACCATCAGGAATGATGCATTCGGCATTGAATGGACATTTGATGGTCGTACCATGAAAGGATGGTTGGGTGCGCAATTCAACGATATCATTGAGTATCTCTTCTTTTTGTGCACTGACATCAATAGGTGTACCATCCAATAAAGTGATTCCGTCGATGGAATAACCCAAAACTTCCCAAATCAAGATCTGCGTTGCGATGAAATAATCCACACTATTTTTTCCATCGAACCCATAGCCAAACGACATGATCTGCGAAATCTTAAGCAGATTTTCGAAACTGATCTTATCGAATGTAATCGTACTGCCGATATACCCTTCTCCATCATGAAAAAGTGTGGTTGGATCAATGCAATAATAAACAAAACCCGAATCATCAAAATGAAACTGAGTGATATAGCCAAAATGTGGAGACGTATATTTTGCAACACGTTCTCCGCTGACGAACGCATGGGTGGAAATCCCTTGATCCAGTTGATTTAACAAATCAAATACTGCTTCGGATTGCTCGATTCGTTCCCATTTCATTCCATACTCTGTTTCACTGCGCTCAACGATTTCATCCACATTGTTTGGCTGTGGAATACTTGGACTTGTCGTTTCGTTTCCATCGCTCACTTCGCTTGAAATAGGTGAAGTTGTCGGTGTTGGGCTGGACTCTGTTGTTTCAGTTGGTACCCTCGACTCTTCAAAAGACGACAAAGGCGATGACGTTGGGGTCGACGATATTTCTGGTAATGGTTCTGTTGCTTCCAGTACGCCATCTTCCTCTACATTTGTAATTGGTTGAATCTCGGTCGCCACATTTGATTCACCCTGTTCTTTTTCAGGTACCGGTGAAAGTAGCGGATCATCGATTTCCAAACAAAATGCCGATACATGATTGAATTCCAATAGTAGTACCAGCACCATTAAAATCAAACGTATGATTGTTTTCATATTACTCCTTTAACGTAACAAAAAAAGGATGGTCGTACCATCCTTCGATCAATTGATAAGATTATCTAAAACCCGTGAATCGATGCGATTGCATTTCCGTTTTGATCAAACCACGTCAACGTATATCCATCTCCCTGCGTCAAACAAGAATATCCCGTTGCATTATCGGGCTTTCCATGATCAGCCTCACCGGCAGCAACACAGGCGTCCATTCCCTGATTGAATGCATCGGTTTCATCCGAATTGATGTTATAACCCCACTCCGGTTCATCCCATCCACTTGCTTCAATACTTTGATCAGTTGACACAGTTGGATCATTCCATTGCTGTTGCGACGATGACTGCGCTTGATTCATTGCATCATCGCTAGTCGGTTGTTCTATTGTTGAAGACATAACGGGTGGCGACACTGGCCTTGACGTTGGTTGCACAACAATTGCCTTGCATTCGCTCCATCCATCTCCTTCATATCCATCATTGCAACGGCATGTCGCTCCATCGAAATGTGCATTTTCTGCACATAGTGGCGCGTTCTGAATGACATCAAAATCTACCGCACTGCAATTTCCACTTTCGTCGCAAACGTTGGCATGGAGCGTTTGCAATTGATCGACAATCGTCGGATCAAAGTCAACCGTTACCTCTACGGATGTCAATCCATTGGAATTATCAATAGCAGTGATATTTTGTGTGGCATCAAACGATTCACCCCACTCCAACTCGATCTGTTTTGATCGTATCGCAACTTCCGGAGGTGTTGTATCGATAAATCGTACGGGAACATCGGCTTTCACTTTCACCCAATCCGATACAAATAGGGTCGCACAAGTATAAGTGGTATTAAGTTGTGGCGAATCAATCTGTCTTCCAGCTTCATCGACCAATTGATACGTGATATCTTCGCAATTCTCACAATGGATATATCCATCCAATGACGTATTGATCTCAACGCTTTCCATATCATCAATCGTGTATCGCGGATAAATCATGTACAGATAGGACAGAGCGCATAGGAGAAATATGCTTGCACATAACCCAATGCACGACCATCGGTGTTTGCTAATCCATATTCTCATACTTGCACCCTCTGCTTTCACTGATTGCACGGCAATTATAACCTTGACATATTCAAAAACACAGAGATGACGCAAAATTAGTGTGACATGTTTATAAACGGAAAATCTCTTTTAAAATCGAACCATACATGCATATTCACTGCCAATTATGTGAGAAATTTTCACATATTTACCGAAGGTTGAGGCGTTTTAATCTCTTCATGAGCATTTCACTGTTCAAATCTGCTGAAACACGATACAGTTAAATCAGTTAAAGGAGATAACGTCATGAAATTTTACAAATGTGCGCATTGTGGCAACGTTGCCGTCAAACTGGTCGATTCCCAGGTACCGTTGGTATGCTGCGGTCAGCCAATGGATGAATTGATCCCGAACACGACCGATGCCGCAACCGAAAAACACGTTCCTGTTTTGACGCGTAATGGCGATAACGTTACCGTCAAAGTTTCCACTGTCGAGCACCCAATGACCGAAACCCATTGGATCACTTTTATTGCCATCGAAACCGAAACTGGATATCAATTGGTCAACCTGGCTCCGACCGACAAACCAGAAGCCACTTTCCATTGCCCGGACAAGGTAGTCAAAGTGTACGAGTATTGCAATCTGCATGGTCTGTGGAGTGGCGACGGCGAGTAGGATCAAACCAAGAGTCAAAAGCGGGGCAAATGCACCGCTTTTGTTTTTTTTAATTAATTCTTGTCAATCCCGGAAAAATACGTAATAATTATTGACGCGCCCGGGTGGTGAAATTGGTAGACGCAATGGACTCAAAATCCATCGGTAGCGATACCGTGTCGGTTCGAGTCCGACCCCGGGCACCATTTATTAATCAAATACACTAGTATTTATCGAACATTTTTAATTTCCACGGAAAAATTCACGGAAAAAGTGGAAGAGAAAGCACTGGTGAAAAGGATAAAGAGCCAAGGATAATTCCTTGGCTTTTCTTTTATCACAATCATGATGACTCATCACTTTTATTTATTTTTTATGGTTCTGTTCAAGTCTTGAAAATTCAAAATCATATTATTACTATGGATTTCCCATAATCTGGGCCTTTCTTGATCCGTTAAATGTACGACCATTCCGCAATCGCATGACGAATTCCACACCGTAATAACGGTCCAATCTGAACAGCAAACTAATTTCGTCACAAATGTCACTTCCCGACTCTTAAGAAAGAGAGGAACCAATCAATGGTAAGGGAAAATGATATGAACGACAAAACAATGACCATGCACATGGCCCGCAGCCTTTATAAATCCATTCGCCGGCGTTATCGGGCCAATTCCAATAAGCAACGCATCCGCATGCAGTATTGCAAACAATTCAGTATGGCGGAACGTTCCTTCTATCGCAAGATCAAGGAAAATTCTTTCAACGCGCACGAATTGAAATTTCTCTTTGAGTTGTTGCAAAGCAAAAAAGGAGGTAAACGATGAACTACACCGATATCATTGCCGCCTATGCCGATTATGAGCCCTATGAGCTGGATACGATGCAGATTCATCTTTTAAGCAAACTGAACGCCAGCGACCCATTGCCAGCATTTGAAGAAATGATCAACATTTTGAAAAATGAATTTTACGGCACCTTTACGCTGATCAACAATCGGCTCTACTATGTACTTTCGATCAAGATCCGCACGGTTACGGTCTACGAATATGTGGATCATACCGGGTCTAAAAGCAGATTGGAAGCAGAAAAGATCGATGCCATCCGTTATCGGATCGAGCCGATTGCTACCGTAATGAATACGGTCTTGTCCAAATTGACCCCCAATCAGTCTTTTTTGCTGTATAACGCCTATATCCGTCGTTTTGAATGCGACGGATACCAATTGAGATCACTCAAACAGGCATTGCGAAAGTTACTCAACCGACTCAACCAGCGATAGTCAAAAGCCGCCGAACGATCGGCGGCTTTTGCAGTCTATTTAAATTGTTTAGGGGTATAGCCACAGCTATCCAATCAACCTGTGGAGGCGACGATGACACACATTGTCGCCTTTAAATTTTCCTTATGCAATTCATCGATAGTTTTTGACGTACAATAACGGTATAAGGAACAAAAAAGGACAATTCCACAGATTGCAAGCTTGAATTGTCCTTTGACCTAGAAGTCACAATGAGCATAGCAAACATACATATAAATATCAACATAGTAAACTTCGATGATCGAGATCGTCAGGAAAGACTTCAAAATTATCTGAATAATCATCGGGGTTCAAATGTATCAATTAAGGAACTCATAATGAATGATTTACTATGCGATGAAAACAAGAAGCTTTTAAACCAACTAAGAAGCTTTAAATACCATCAATCTAAAAAACACCGAATATATATACACGGATACATCCTAAAGAAAATCAACACACGAAACGGCAACATAATCATCATTTTGATAAGATTTAAAGTTATTGAAACCAATAGAACTTTTACATTATATCCAGATGTTTTATTGCCAATGATCAAATTTACCATCGACGAAATAGACCGTTTTATATCAGATTTTCAATATAAGCACTTTCGTCGATTTGACCTGGAGGGGCTAGAGAAAATTTCCAATCGAATCAATTGTCAAATAATATATTCGAATATATGTGGTTCGATTCGCAGCTACCTAATGTTAGTAAAAACCACACTTGTACATAAAACTGATCTTGTTCACAAATTGTATCCAAGATACAACTGTGCATTCCACACAAGTTAATAGGTGTTCCTTAATTCCCTTGCTAAATTGGTGGCCAGGAGATCAGTTTATGACAAAACAAGAGACAAATAATCAAACAGCGGCATCCACAGTCATCTGCAGTACTTGGAATCTTCCGATTGAACGACTTCAGAAACTGGATGTCAATCTTTCAGCATCCGGGAATGATGATGTATACATCGTCACTCTAACTCCCGATAAGCCTATTTGTAAGTATTGTTGCAGTGGTAACGTTCAAATTAAAGGCTATACAACCAGAAAAATCGCACACACCGTCATGTTGGGCAGACAATCGATCATTAAATATCGAGCCAGAAGATATATATGCTCCAAGTGTGGTAAAACCTTTTTGGAGCACAACTGCTTTTCTCATGACCGTCAACGCGTTTCAGTTGCTGTAATAGATCGAATAATGAACGATTTAAAGCTACCAAACGAAACCTTTACCTCAATAGCAAATCGATATGGTCTTTCACCAACAACTGTGCAAAACATATTCGATCGACACTGTTGTATCGGACGCATTGAATTGCCCGAGTATATACTAATCGACGAAAACTATGCTTTTCATTCAAAGCGTCTTAAAAGCAAATACATTTGCGTCATGATGGACTTTAAAAAGCGCTCGGTATTCGAGGTGTTGGAATCGCGAAGAAGAACGACGCTTTCCGATTATTTCTTCAAGATACCACTTACTGAGCGCAAAAAAGTGAGAGCCATTTGTTCAGACATGTATGAAGTCTATAGAGATACATGTAAAATCTTTTTTCCAAATGCTGCTCATTGTGTTGATAGATTTCACCTAATACAGGAATTAAACCGTAAGCTGGATGAAGTTCGTAAGCAAGTCATGAGAAAGTTTAATAAAACAGATGACGGAGATGGCGGTCGTAATTATTATCTTCTGAAAAAATTCAATTGGATGCTTTATAAAGAAAATGATGATCGCTTATACGACCAAAATGCAGAACGGCGTTTCGTAAAGAAACTGGGTGAATATCTCAATTACGCGCAAATTTACCAAAAGCTCAAGGAAATTGATCCAAGATTAGATATCGGAACAAACATTCGATTTTTCCTTTCCCAGTTCTACGAAAAGGCAATCCAAAGAAAATACAGTCGTGATGAAGCAATTGCTGAACTCAATGAAATAATATGCTATGCTGCACTCTCAGAAGTACCAGAATATTTTGAATTCTCCCAAACCTTGCTTACCTGGCAAGAGTCGATTATCAATTCTATTTATATTATCGATAATGGTTCAGTCAGCAACGGAATCATGGAAAACCGAAATAAGATTATTAAGGATCTGAAGTACAACGCTAACGGTTACCGGAATTTTGAGCGATTTAGAAACCGAATCATCTACTGCTTAAATTCTGAGACGTTATATATTGGGGTCCCCTATCGACCGATTGTACGATTTCAAAGGGATCGGAATAGACAGAATGCTGAACGAAGACAGCGTGGTGAAAGTAGAGTCTACAAAAAGAAAGCTGTCAAAAACAAAAGTCTCCCTGGTTAATGTGTCCAGGGAGACTATGCCTATAAATTTTTGCTGGGGAGCAGTGAACCACAGAAGTTTAAAGGACATCCATGGCATCCCCACTCAAAAATTTATAGTGCCATTTTAAGAATGTGTTATCCATAAGAAAACTCCTTTCGAGTGTCCATTATAACCAAATGGTCCAACCAAAAGGAGTGGATGGTATTCAAGAGAGTTGAATTTTCTTTCAATCTTGGATGGTTTGGATCAGTTTGAAACTGATACCCATGGATATTAAATTAATGATCACGGTAATGGTTAATACCATGAATAACGGGATCCAGGGTGTGGTGGTGACGACCGAACGGATCACATCAAAATCGATTTCGATACTGGATAAAACCTTCATCGGGATAAAAATCGGTAAAAGGGATAAAAATCGGTAAAAATAACCCCGCGTTGTGCTTTTCTTTTATGATTGTGATTCACTCATAAATAACTTTTCACTGGCTTTTAGATTGTCATATTCTTTCTTCACTTTGATGATCAAAATACACAATGCAATCAGTATAAGAATCATAAAGAGTTGAACCGAAGCCATTGCAAAAAGTGAAGAAAGGCCAACGAAAACACAGCCAACACATTCGTAATTCCACAGCGTTTTCCAACGATATGCGATATCTTCATCCAGCGGTAAAACCAAGCGCATATGACATTGATACAACCAATACATGCCGAATAGTTCAGCAATCAAGCCAGAAACCAACAGGATTACCATAGCAACAGAGTTTACTTGGCTCATTGGTAAAAACCACATCACAATGGTGATCACGATAGATACGCCCCATCCAATCATCGCATATCTGTATCGTGGTTGAAATACAATCAACCGTGACAAGACAACCATCTGCAGGATGGTAAAAACAAAATTGATGATATCCATGATCTTGTTATCAACATTCAATAGTTGCAATAGCGTTCCACCAAAAACAGAAACCACCAAATCGACAAGAAAAATGATCAATAATGCGTGAAAGCTTTGTCCGATTCGCTCTCGTTGGTCCAAATTATAATTCAAAATGGTCTGATCCATATTCTATCCTCCATTCAAGTGAAACGTTATTTTCACTTGAATTATACCATGGTCACACCATCCAACTACTGTGACAATTCCATATTCGCGATCATCATCTTGATTCGATTTTCCTGATTCACATGGGACGCACTGGGATCATAATCCACACAGATGATATTGGCATTGGGATATAATTCCTTGATTTTCTTATTCATTCCCTTCGCCACGATATGATTTGGCAAACAACCAAATGGCTGACAGGAAACGATATTGTTCACCCCACTTTTGATCAATGCCACCATCTCATGAGTCAGTAGCCATCCCTCTCCCATTTTCACGCCATGGTCGATGATCTCATTGCCATCGTTGACGATCTCTTCGAAATCATCCATCATCCTAAATTTTCCATTCGCCTGGATATTACGATTGATCAATCGCTGGGTCTTGACAATAAACTTCACGGCAAATTCTGTTATAAACCGACTTTTAGCCGAGCGATGATAGTATTCATAATCGTAGCGATTGTTGCGCAAGGAATACAACATGAAATCCATCACACCACTGAGCACTGGTTCACACCCATTTTCGATCAAAAAATCTTCCAAATGATGATTGCCCAGTGGCGCATACTTCATATAGATCTCCCCGACAATGCCGACCTTGGGTTTATGTTGACCCGTCAAGGGAATATTGGCAAAATCATGAATGATCGCTTTGCTGATCTTATTAACATAGCGGTATTTACCGCTTTTACAATATTCATTGATCCGATCACACCAAACGTTGCATAACGTATCACTGGCCCCTTTTTGTTTTTCATAGGGTTTGGTTTGATTGTGCAGCCATTGCAGCAAATCCCCATACAGAAATACATAAACAAAACGCAATAACAGCGGCACGGTCAATTTGAATCCGCTGTTTTTTTCCATTCCATTGGCGGATACTGAGATCACTGGAACATATTCCATCGATGCATTGACCAATGCTTTGCGCAAAAGATGAATGTAATTGCTGGCTCGACATCCGCCACCGGTCTGGGTAATGGCCACCGCACAGTGGTGCGGATCATATTTTCCGCATTGCAGACCATAAATCAATTGGCCGATGGCCAATAATGCGGGATAACACATATCATTGTGGACATATTTCAGACCAGTTTCGATAATGGCCGCTTCATCCTGATCCGATAAGACTTCCAATCGATACCCATTGGTTCCCAATAAAGTGGTCAACATGCGAAAGTGAATGGGTAACATGGATGGCACCAAAATGGTATGGGTTTTTTTCATTGCTTTGGTGAATTCTACTCTTTCCATAATGTCCCTTCCTTTTCATTGATCGCGGCTTTGAGCGAACGGCAGCGGATGGTCACGGCACCCAGATTATCGACTTCGTCGATTTTGATCTGGGTATAGAATTTATCCTTTCGACGCAAAATGGCACGGACTTCGTCCGTGGTGACGGCATCGATGCCGCAACCAAACGAAACCAATTGGATCAATTGCATATGGTCATGTTCATTGACGAATTGGGCGGCTTTATAAAGCCGAGAATGAAATGCCCATTGGTTCAAGACATTCACCTGGGGTTCTGTTTCATCATGGGCCACGGCATCTTCACTGACCACGACGAAATCCAATGCGTTGAGCAAACCGGCAATACCGTGATGGATCATCGGATCGATATGATAGGGTCGTCCAGCCAAGATGATAGTTTGAAGATCATGGGTCTTGGCATATTCAATGGCTTTTTTACCGTGATCATAAATCGATCGATGATAGGTGGTCAGATCATCAAATCCCTTGGCAAAAGCCATTTTGACTTGATCCAACGTTATTAAGGGATCCAATGGTCGAACCACTTCATATAACTTTTCAACCACATAATCCGCATTGTTGATATCCAAATATGGCATCAATAAAGTGGTTTCTCCCATTTCCAGATTGGCATCGATCACATTGGGATAATACGCCACCACCGGGCAGTTGTAGTTTTTACCCGAATTTTCTTCGATATTGTAGGTCATGCAGGGATAGAAGATCGCATCCACTTGTTTATCCACTAGATTCTGGATATGACCATGCATATATTTGGCCGGATAACACACCGTATCACTGGGGATGGTGAACTGGGCTTTTTCAAACAAGGACTTACTGGATTCATCACTGAAAACCACATTGAACTGCAATGCATCAAAGAAACCATTCCATAATGGTGCCAATTCATACATGTTCAACGCCATCGGCAAACCGACCGTAGGTCGGTTTGCTCCATGATTACCATGGTTCAAACCACGGATATACTGATACTTGTAATCATACAGATTGGGCAATTCGTTTTTCTTTTTGACATTGCTGAAGCGATCACATTTGTTACCCGCTACATAACGCGAACCATCCTTAAACGTATGGATCGTTAAATAACATTGGTTCCCACATGCCTGGCAATGAAACGAACGGACGTCGCACTCAAATGCATTCAATTGATCCAAGCTTAACAGATTGGATTGATCCTGGTGCAGCTGACGGGAAAGTAATGCACAGCCAAAGGCCCCCATCAAATGCGCAATATTGGGGCGTGTGACCGTCTTGTTCAATTCCATTTCAAAGCATCTTAAAATGGTGTTGTTTAAAAATGTTCCACCTTGCACGACCACATGATCGCCTAATTCATCCACACTGCGGACCCGAATGACTTTATATAACGCATTTTTCACAACAGATCGGCATAATCCGGCAGAAATGTCTTCGATGGTCGCACCATTTTTCTGAGCTTGTTTCACGCTGGAATTCATGAACACGGTACAGCGCGTACCTAACGATACCGGATGGGTGGATTTCAAGCCTAAATTGGCAAAATCCACCACGGAATACCCCATGGATGTGGCAAATGTTTCGATAAACGAACCACACCCACTGGAACACGCTTCGTTAAGGATCACTTCATCAATGGCATGGTCTTTGATCTTGAAACATTTGATGTCCTGACCACCGATATCGATGATAAAGGACACATCGGGATTGAAGTGTTTGGCCGCGGTATAGTGTGCATAGGTTTCAACCACGCCTAAGTCCACATGAAATGCATTTTTGATCAACGTTTCACCATAGCCGCATACACCTGAAGCGACGATGGTGATCCCATACTGATCAGTCAATTTGCGTACTTTGATCAATTGTTCCTTGATCAATTCCAATAGCTTACCTTCATTGGATGCATAGTACTGATACAAAATATCATTGGATTCTGAGAGTAAAACCACCTTGATCGTCGTGGATCCCGCATCGATACCCAACCAGGCATTGCCATGGTATTGACTGATATCGGCCAATTCGATACTGCCTAAATTATGACGATTGACGAAATCATAATATTGTTGTTTGTTGGCAAATAACGGTGGTTCGCTTTCATCGGTGTGTTTGATGGCACACACCGATTCAAACAATTTTTCCAATTGATCATAATGATACCCTTCGCGAAGATTCATCGCACAAAGGGCGGCACCCCAGGCAACGGAATAAATGCCTTCCTGCGGGAAGATGGCATGGTCCTCATCCAGCTTCAATGTGGCTTTGAAGCGTTGTTGCAACCCTTTCATAAACGATGCCGGACCACCGAGAAAAATGACGGTACCTTCGATCTTTCTTCCTTGGGCAAGACCAGAAACGAATTGGTTGACGACCGCTTGAAATATGGACGCACATAAATCCGGTTTGCAAACCCCTTGGTTCAACAATGCCTGTACATCCGTTTTGGCAAACACACCGCAACGGGAAGCAACGGGATACAGCATTTTCGCTTGTAACGCCAGTGCATCCATTTCTTCCAGCGTGATATTCAACAACGATGCCATCTGATCGATGAATGCCCCGGTACCGCCGGCACACGTGGAATTCATGCGTGAATCCACCACTTTATCCATGAAGACCAACTTGGCGTCTTCGCCGCCAAGCTCGACGATCGCATTGGCTTGCGGATAGCGCTGACGAACCAAAACACTTTCAGCATATACTTCCTGGCTAAAGTTCAATCCGGCATCATTGGCAATACCCAAACCACTGGAGCCACTCATCGAAACATAGATCTGATGATCTTCCAATAAGGGTTTGACTTCTTTTAATTTATCCAGACAAACCTGACGTGCCTGAGATTTATGACGGTCATAGGAATGATAAAGTACATGTTGTGCTTCATCCAATATGACGAATTTGATCGATGTTGACCCGATATCGATCCCTAAATAACGTTTCATGTGTGTACTACTCCTTTTATACTTTCGCAATTGGCCGGCTAATGGCGATGGATCTGATCCCATGAAGATTTGATCTGCTCACCGATATTCAGATTGAATTTGGCCAATGGGAAAGCGGCGTGAATGTGCGAGAGAATGCGATGGTTGCTGATCGCATAGAAGCTTTTTAATTTATGGCGGATCTGTGCATAACGTGGATCAGAATTCAACAGCACCTTGAATTGATCCAGATGATATTGATTATCCAGTTTGATGCGATCATTGATGGAACTTAGTTCCACAGATACTTTTGCTAAGATATGATTGCGCTGGATCAATGTGTTGGTGGTCAGCGTCAGATCGATACTGAATCCGATGGAGATGATCAAAACCAAAAGATAAACCCAGTGCATGGGCAATATCATCACGCCTTCGCGGATCAATGGATGCACGCCATAGACCACAACCAAACCCAAAAGACCGAAAAAGAAGCTGTTTCGCAAACAGATCCGTCCTTTCAGATTGAACCGATAGGTGGAATAATCCCACCAACGGGTATGGAACATTTTTTCCAATAGCCAACTGGTAAAGTATTCCAATGCACTGGTCAAAACCACAGAGACACCAAACACCACCATCGGATAGGTGCGAAGTGGCCACATGGTTCCCAATACGATCAATGCACCGAACCCATAGATCGGACAATACGGGCCATAAAGAAAGCCACGGTTGATCCAATGGGGTTTAGGTTTTGCAAATATCGAACAATACATGGATTCCACCATCCAGCCTAAAATGGCGTAGGTAAAAAAGTAATCCAGACATATCACTTTTGAAGCAACCATGATGGATACTTTAACCATTCAAGATAAACTGAACATAAACTGAATATGAAATTATTGTATGGTTTTGACCAAGAAAA
>CALVCY010000011.1 GCA_944326175.1 uncultured Erysipelotrichaceae bacterium | reverse complement strand
TGCGGATTAGTCAAAAACGACAAACACCAAACCGATGATCTGATCACCGAAGACATGCATCATTGTCATCTGGATAAACAATCCCCCTTGTTTTTTTTATTGACGCAATTGCAGGATGAAGTCCACCGCAGAGCAGTGTCGTATCATCAGAAATTACGTTCCAAAAGTCAGACCCATTCCATTCTGGATGATATCGATGGATTGGGAGATAAACGGAAAAAGAAACTGTTGAATCATTTCAAATCATTCAAAGCCATCCAAAATGCATCGCTTGATCAGTTGGAAATGGTCTTACCAAAATCGATCGCGGTTACACTACGTAACCGACTGGATGAAATCGATCAAGAAAATAGTGTAGAATAAAACCAACATGGATAAAAAAATCATGAAAAACAGATTGATCTTCACCTTGGTGTTGATTGGTATCACCATATCTTGTCTTGGGTTCATGAACCTTCATTTTGATCGGCTCAGTCGTTATCCGTATCAAAATGAGGCAGATCGAGAATTGATCAATCAGTATCTTAACGATGAAGAAATCGAATATATCATCGAATATTCCATTGCTCCGGCACAATTCGTGCAGTATCTTGGATGCAGTGGGTTCAATATCTATCATATTGCCGAATATAACCAATTGAATTCGTATATGGGTTATGGTTCAGCCTGTGAGATGGTTTCCAGGGTGGAATTGACCAGAGATCAGGTGGATGTACCAACTTTGGCAGCGTTGATGAACGTCTATCCGTTGGATGTGGTGGATTTCTGGTTTACTTATGGGGATATTTACAATCCCAATGCCATATTGGTATCCAATCCACATGCATTGACAGTAATGGTGGATACCAATTATACGATTAGTAAATACCGACCCAATGATCTGGTATTTCTCAATGATGAAATTCCACAGCAGGATATCGTACGGGTATCTTCACGTATGGTCGAACCATTGATGCAGATGTGTGATGCATTGCAAAATGAATTTGACCAACCGTGCGGTGGGTTGACCATTACCAGTGGTTATATCGATTATGATGCCCAAGTCGAATTGTATACCCAAGCCCAGAATACTTATGGCGATCAAGCTTCCATTTATTGCGATTATCCGGGCCACAGTGAACATCAATTGGGTTTAGCCATCGATATCGCATTAAACGATGGTTCTAACCTGCAAGATAGTGAAGTGTATGCATGGTTAGTGGAATATGCGGATGTATTCGGATTCCACTTTACCTATGATGGCACCAATAGTGCATCCGTGATGGCACCACGCGATTATCATTTACGCTATAACGGGATCTGTTCCAATAAGGTGATCCCTTCATCCGATCCAAATGAAACAACAGCCGCTGACGATTCCTTACATTAAGGATTCAAAGCGGCTGTTTTTCATTCAAAATTGCTTCCGTTTCGATAAACCAGGCGTGATCACTTAAACGATAAAACAATCGTAAGTCCCGACCATCTTCCAATATCACATCATAGCAATATCCAAAATCATGGCTTTTACTGGTCAAACCATGAATGATCGAAGTGATCTTTTGGATCCGTATAAAATTATGATCGACCAATATGGCAATGGGAGATATCGCATCACTACCCTGATATTCGATCACATCGACAAGCTTGGATACATATCCCATAACAAAAACATGCCATGCGATGCATGGCATGTCAAGATAGACAACATGGCGTCCTCGAATGGATTCGAACCATCGACCGTTCGCTTAGAAGGCGAATGCTCTATCCGACTGAGCTACGAGGACAGCGACAAAAGTATAGCAAACCCCAGTGGTTTATTCAATGGTGAAAAATTGAGGTGTGATGGTGGAACCATCGATGGAAACGATACAATAGGAACGTTTCGATCCATCTCGGTTATATCGCAATGAACCGGGATTGATCAAGACCATATTCCCGTTATGGATCACAGATGGGATATGGGTATGACCATAAAATACCGTATCCACGCCTTTACTACGTGCATATGCCACTAATTTGCTCTGTTTGGTATAATCTGCCAATCGTGTCCCATGAATGATCAAGATCTTTCGCTTTTCGATGGTGATGATTTTTTCCAGTGGATAGTCAAAGTCATCATTATTGCCACGAACACATAAAAAGAAGGAATGCATCATCGCATAATCCATCATCGAATCCCCACAGTGGATGCAATAATCCACTTGGTTGGAATATTGGTTGTAAACATCAAAAAGAATGTCACTATCCATATGGTTGTCAGACACCAATAAAATGCGTTTCATGGAAACCATTGTAGCAAACAATGAAAGGGATGTTAGAATAAATCTATGTTATCCAGTGGTTTTATCATGTTTGTGTTGATTTTTCTTGCCATATACGGGGTATTGATCGCCTTGATCTATTGTGGGATCCAAGGGATCTATTTGATCAAAACCATGCAGGATGTGATGCCGATATTGTCACGGATCGATGATGATCTGGACCAAATCAGTATTAAATCCACACTGGTTTCAACCAGCATCCAAACCAATGTTACAGATTTGAGGAAAACATTGAAAAAAATCGGACAGATCCTTTTTTTCATCACACCTTGGTTACGCCATATCCGTTATGGTCGTAAATTGGAAAAGATGGAAACCAAGATCGATCGGTTATTGAAAAGCATCGATGGTTAATACCATGAATAACGGAAAATGATCACTGGGATAGACTCCATCATAATCATGGTCGATGATATGGGCATGTTTGATGGTCAAACCATGTTTGACAAATAGATAATCGATGGGCAGTTTCGACGTGATCTTACCGGAACCATAATGCAACGTATTATGATCATTGTCCGTTTGGACATAATGCATCGCTTTATTGAGATGATGAAACCATTTCTCATTGGCCGTACCATTGAAATCTCCACCCAATATCAAGATCTGGCTTAAATCAATGGTATTGGACAAACATTGAATCTGTCGATTCCGCACCCAGGGAAACAATGGATCTAGATGCAGGGACACCAAATAGATCATTTGATCATTCACCATGGTTGAAACCACTGTCGCGATCCGTGGTTTCAACGATGTTTTCTGCTTAGATAAGACCATCGGTGTATCCGTCAGCCATATCGTTTGGATCTTGGGATCTTTAAATAACGAACGTCGCAATAATATCCCAACACCTTCTTTAACCGTCTCCTTTGGATTGCGAAATGCTCCAAAATACGCATAGCGTTTCCCGTAACTATGGGTCAGATCATCCAATGAAGTGGGCGTGATTTCCTGAAGTAAGATACAATCAGGTCGCAATGAATCGATGCAGGCGCAAACAGCTGGCCAACGTGTCGACCATCTAAGGTGTGCGCGGGTGAAGGTCATATCGACTTTTAAATTGATACACAGAACTCTTAAATCCACATCAGTCATTGTATACGCTTTTTCATGAATCGCTTTGATTTATGCAATGAACGAATGAAAAAGACCCCAAAAGGACCTTCCCAAAAAAATTAAGGGATTAATGAAAACGTCGCTGACGAATCTATAAAACACTTGCATTAAACGTATGTTTTACGCTAATATATTGCACGTTATAAACCTTCGGGAATATAACCGCTCTTTATTGGGTAAAGTCATTGGACCCCAATCAAGGCGAGTCTGATTCATTGCTAAGGAGGTGTAATTCATGTACGCAGTAGTCGAAACAGGCGGAAAGCAGCTCAAGGTCGAAGTCGGCTCCAGCATTTTCGTTGAAAAACTGGATGCTAACGTCGGTGACAAAGTTGTCCTGGACAAAGTCGTATTGGTCGGTGACGATACCACAAAGATCGGTACCCCCTATGTCGAAGGCGCAACCGTGGAATGCGAAGTTGAAAAACAAGGTAAAAACAAGAAGATCATCGTCTTCAAGTACAAACCTAAAAAAGGTTCAACGCGTCGCAAACAAGGTCACAGACAACCATTTACAAAGCTGGCCGTCAAAGCCATCAACGCTTAATCGTTGTCCTGTATGGTCAATGCCATTGCCCACAGTGTCAATGATGCAATCAAATCCATCACGGTAAGTGGTCACGCATTATTTGCTGAATATGGTTCAGACATCGTCTGTGCCGGGATCAGCAGTGTCGTGATCGGCGGTGCCAATGCCCTGGATGAAGCCGGGGGAGTAGCCGATATCGATGGTTCGAACCATGTGATCATCTTAAAATCCACATCGCTTCAAACTGATATCATCCTTAAAACCATTTGGATCCAATTGCAGACCATCGCACAACGATATCCCAAACACATCCAATTAACGAAAGGGTAGGTGCAAACTATGAAATTTGTATTAGATATCCAGTTCTTCGCTTCCAAAAAAGGTGTTGGTTCCACCAAGAACGG
>CALVCY010000010.1 GCA_944326175.1 uncultured Erysipelotrichaceae bacterium | reverse complement strand
GTCACCGGTTCGTTCGTTATTGAAACACTGTTTACCATTCCCGGTATCGGAAGAGAATTCGTCTCCAGTGTCAATAATCGTGACTACACATTGATCATGGGTCTGACCATCTTCTTAGGTGCCGTTGTCATCTTGATGACATTGATCACCGACATCGTGGCAGCCATTGTTGATCCACGAATCAAACTGGATAAGAAATAGGAGGCAGCATGAGCGAAAATAAATTGAATCTGACGGCAGATGATTTCAGAAAACTCTCTGCCGAAGAAAAAAGTGAAACCGTCATTGAAATGGAATCCAAAACATTCGCACAGGATGCCTGGAACCGTTTCAAGAAAAACAAACTGGCCATGATCGGATTGGTTATCATCGTATTGATGATCTTACTGGCGATCTTTGTTCCAATGTTTTCACAATTCAGCTATGAAGAACAGGATCTGCTTAATCGAAATGCATTGCCCAGCTTATTGCATCCATTGGGTACGGATAAGTTTGGACGCGATATCCTAGTACGGATCTGCTCGGGCATGCGCATGACATTGGTCATCGGATTTGCCAGTGCCTTGATCAATTTATTCATCGGTGTCATCTATGGTGGCGTTGCCGGCTATTTTGGCGGAAAAGTCGATATGGTGATGATGCGGGCAGTGGATATCATCTATTCCGTGCCGTCATTGTTATATACGATTTTGATTCTTCTAGTACTTGGTAACAACATGTTCTCCATGATGATCGCCATTTCCGTGACCTCTTGGGTATCGATGGCAAGACAAGTTCGCGCCCAGGTCATGAGTTTGAAAGAAATGGAATTTTCGTTGGCTGCGAAAGTCATCGGGTGCAGCGACATGCGGATCTTGTTGCGTCATTTGGTCATCAACGCATTGGGACCGATCATCGTTTGTTTGACGATGATGGTACCATCGGCCATCTTTACCGAAAGTTCATTGAGTTTTATTGGGATCGGTATTTCCGCACCGCAATGTTCTTTGGGGACATTGGCCAATGAAGCCCGGCAATTGATCTATACTCAGCCATTGCAGGTGGTCTGGCCCATTTTGGCGATTGGTTTGACCACATTATCGCTCAACTTCATCGGTGATGGTGTCGGTGAGGCCTTGGAGCCCAAACGCTAAAGGAGTTCGAACATGGCATTATTGAAAGTAGAAAATCTTGTTACGGACTTCAAAACCGATCAAGGCATCGTCCATGCGGTGCGAGATGTCAGTTTTGAAGTCAACCCGGGTGAAGTATTGGGTATTGTCGGTGAGAGTGGTTCCGGTAAAAGCCAGACGATGTTTTCCATCATGGGCTTATTAGCCGATAACGCACTACCGGTGCAAGGAAAGATCACCTTCGATGGGGCGGATATTTCCCCGGTGTCATTTAAGACCAAAAAGGAATATAACAAAGCCATGCAAGCCATCCGTGGTAATACCATGGCCATGATCTTCCAAGATCCCATGACTTTCCTCAATCCGGTATTAAAGATCGAGACCCAATTGATCGAACCGATCATGAACCATAAAAAAGTTTCGCATCAACAAGCGTATGAGATGGCCATCGATCTAATGAAAAAAGTCGGGATCCCTTCACCGGAAAAACGGATCAAACAGTATCCATTCGAATTTTCCGGTGGGATGCGGCAGCGTATCGTCATCGCCATTGCATTAGCGTGCAGCCCAAAATTAGTCATTGCGGATGAACCGACCACGGCATTGGATGTGACCATTCAGGCTCAGGTATTGGAATTGATCCAATCTTTAAAAGAAAACAGTGATTCCGCGATCATCATGATCACCCACGACTTAGGTGTTGTGGCCAAATTATGCGATCGTGTGGCCATCATGTATGGCGGTAAACTCTGCGAGATCGGTACGGACAATCAGATCTTCTATGATCCCATCCATCCGTATACCAAAGGCTTGTTGGGTTGTATCACCAATCCCGATGCCGATGATGACACCCCATTGCAACCCATTCCCGGTACCCCACCGGATCTATTGAATCCTCCGCTCGGTTGTCCATATCTGGCCCGTTGTGAAAGTGGTATGGCTATTTGCAGCAAACAATTCCCACCAGTATCCACCATTGATGCCACCCATCAATGTGCGTGTTGGTTATTACAAAAGGAAGGGGTGAAGTAAGATGAGCGAAGTCAAACCCATTTTATCCATTCAAAATTTAAGAACATGGTTTGATGTCACCAAAGGATTATTCGCCCCTAAACAAATCGTCAAAGCAGTCGATGATGTATCCTTCGATGTTTATCCCAATGAAACCTTTGGTTTAGTTGGTGAATCGGGTTGTGGCAAAAGTACCCTTGGTCGAACCATCGTCAAACTGTATGAACCCCATGATGGCAAGATCATCTTCGATGGTCAAGACATTTCCAAACTCAAAGGGGATGCATTGAAGCAATATCGCAAGGATATGCAAATGATTTTCCAAGATCCTTATGCCTCCTTGAATCCCCGCATGACGGTTGGTGAGATCATCAAAGAACCGATGAAGATCCACAACATTTACAAAACGGATGCCGAAATGGAAAAACGCGTCCATGAATTGTTGGATATCGTTTCGTTAAAACCCGATCACATCCGTCGCTATCCAGCCGAATTTTCCGGCGGACAGCGTCAGCGCATCGGCATCGCTCGAGCACTAGCCGTCAATCCCAAATTCATTGTCTGTGATGAACCGATTTCAGCTTTGGATGTTTCCATCCAGGCGCAGGTCATCAATTTGCTGGATGATATCAAAAAACGCCTTGGTATCTCCTATATCTTTATTGCCCATGATCTGGGCATGGTCAAACACATTTCCGATCGCATCGGTGTGATGTATTTGGGCCATTTAGTGGAGATGGGACCCAGCGATGAAGTCTATCATCGCCCATTGCATCCTTATACCCAGGCGTTACTTTCCGCGATCCCCATTCCCGATCCGAAAACGGCCAAGTTAAAACAACGGATCGTGCTGGAAGGGGAGATCCCCACTCCGATCAATCCACCGAAAGGCTGTCCGTTTGCATCCCGTTGCCCAAGAGCGACGCAACGTTGTAAAGCGGAAAATCCCAAGCCGGTTACATTGGGAAGCCGGACGGTGTCCTGTTTCATCTACGAAAAATAAGGGAGGAAGAAAGATGAAAAAGTTAGTCTCTGGCGCTTTAGCGCTGATGATGGCCTTCTCATTGGCTGCCTGTGGTGGCGGCGGTG
>CALVCY010000009.1 GCA_944326175.1 uncultured Erysipelotrichaceae bacterium | reverse complement strand
GAAAAATGCATCGTCGGCGAAAAGATCAAAGTGGCCAAAGGAGCACATATCGGCAACTCCAGGGCCAAAAAAGTTACCTTGTATGCCAAGGATGTGAAAGGTGGTGAAACCAATGCGTAGAACATTAGGAATTATGATTTTCACCCACGACAGCAACAAAATCGAGGGGATCGGTGATTATGTCTCTGCTTCCGCTGTATCTTTTTTGGGTCGCTATCGTGCCGTGGATTTCGGATTGAGTAACATGGCCAATTCCGGGATCGATTCCATCCAGGTTTTTGTCAAAGAAAAACCCAAGAGCCTGGTCGAACACCTTGATTCTGGACGTCAATACAACATGAATACCAAACGTGGCGGGATCCGCATGTATTTTGCCCCTGAACACTATTCCTCCATGACCAACTACCTCACGGATGTATCCACCTTGTATTACAACAAGATCTGGATCGAAAGGGAAAACAAGGATTATGTGCTGATCACCAATTCCAATATGATCTTCTCTTTTGATTTCAATAAACTGTTGGATAAGCACAAAGAATCCAAAGCCGACATCACCGTGATGTACAAGGAATGCAACAGTGCCAATAAACAGTTCATCAATTGTGATGTGGTCGAACTCAACCGCCAAAACGGGGTCAAAACCATTACCCAAAACCATGGTGATAAAGCCAAACGCAATATCATGATGGGTACCTGCATCATGAGCAAGGATATTTTCTTGGGCATGATCGATCAAGCTTACCATACGTCGCGTTTGTATTGGTTAAGGGACATTTTATCCGATGCCTGTGAGTATCTGGATGTACGTGGGTATAAATATGATGGTTATTTTGCCTGCATCAATTCCTTCAAGAGCTACTATGATACCTCCATGGAATTGCTGGATACACGCAAACGCAATCAACTGTTGCAGGATGAGTGGCCGGTGTATACCCAAACCAAGGATTCCGCACCGACCCGCTATGCCAATGGTGGCAAGGCCGTGGGTTCGTTGGTTTCCAATGGTTGCTTGATCCAAGGAGACGTGGAACATTCCATCATCGGACGTAAAGTCAATATCGGTAAAAACACCGTGATCAAAAACAGTGTTATTTTCCCGGATGTGGAGATCGGTGACAATGTGGTGATCGAAAATGCAGTCGTGGATAAATATTCATCGATCCACAAGGTCAAAGAGATCAAAGGGAGTGAAGAACAGCCGTTTTATGTGCGGCGGGGAGATACGATCTAGTTTATGGAAATCTGTTTTGTTGCCAGTGAATGCTCACCATTCATCAAGGTGGGCGGACTGGCGGATGTCGTGGGCAGTTTGCCTCAGGCATTGACCCGCAATGGGGCCCATTGCTGTGTGGTCGTACCATTGTATAAAAAGATCAATGACAATTATGGTCATCAACTGACCTATCTTGGCGAATATCCGGTGGATATCAACTATACCCAACGGATCGTTAAAGTGATGGGGATGGATAAAGACGGGGTCACCTATTTCTTTATCCAGCATGCCGGTTATTTTGAACGCGAAGGCGGTATTTATGGCTCTATGGATGATGGCGAGCGGTTCGCATTCTTCCAAAAAGCAGTCATGGAATTGTTTAGAGCACTCAACTATTGGCCAGATGTGATTCATTGCCATGACTGGCATACCGGGATGATCCCGTGCATGCTCAAAGAAAATTATTGGTATGACTCCCGATACAACCGTATGAAAACGGTTTATACCATTCATAATTTGGCGTACCAGGGCAACTTTCCCAAATCCATGTTGGACAGTTGCTTGGGGTTGAGTTTTAGATTGTTCGATAATGGCAACGTCCGTTTTGATGGTGGGATCTCATTCATGAAGACTGGTATCGTCTATGCTGACAAGGTAACGACGGTATCCCCCAATTATGCGCGTGAAATTTTGACCAGCGAATATGGTGAGCATCTAGAACAGGTGCTGATGATGCGTGGCAGCGATTTATGGGGCATCGTCAACGGTATCGACACGTCGGTTTGGAATCCGGCAACGGATAGCCATTTGGCTTATAACTTTGATCGGGAAAACTGGCAGGAAGGCAAAGCGGCCAATAAAGCTGCATTGCAAAAACAGCTTGGCCTTGAAGAAGATCCCCATTGCTTTTTGTTGGGCATGGTGACGCGTTTAGTCGATCAAAAGGGTATCGAATTGGTGATCCAGCAAATGGATGAGATCGTCAAGATGCCGATGCAACTGGTGATTTTGGGCAATGGCAATGCCGAATACGAACGGATTTTGACCGATTGCGAAAATGGTAATAAAGGCAAGATCTGTTTCTATAACGGCTATAACGAGCCATTGAGCCATTTGATCTATGGGGCATGTGACGGATTCTTGATGCCCAGCAAATTTGAACCGTGTGGGATCAGTCAGTTGATTTCCATGCGTTATGGGACGTTGCCGATCGTGCGTGAGACCGGTGGTTTGAAGGATACGGTGAATCCGTATAATATGTTCAATGGGGATGGTAACGGATTCAGTTTCTATCAATATGATGGATTGGATATGAAAGAAGCCATTTGGCGTGCATTGGCTGTGTATTATGATGTACCACAGCACTGGACGAATTTGGTCTATCATGCATTGGATACGGATGTGTCCTGGGACCATTCGGCCGGAATCTATATGGATCTTTACCATAATTTAGGGGTGTGGTAATGATAATCAAAGGCTTCGCTTGGATTCCAAGCGAAGCCTTTTTTGTAATGGTCGAACCATCAAGAAACGCGTTTATTGGACGGATTGTGCGTAATCTCCACCTTCGACATTGAAGTATTCTTCCATGCATAAGCCACTTTCTTTGATGGCTTTAGCAAGATCGACACCGACATAGCGATAGTGCCACCACTCATCCACGTAACCGGTGATGGATTGTTTACCGACCGGGAAACGTTGGATAAAACCATAATCTGCGGCATGTTGGGCCAACCACAGCGAAGCTTCGGAGCCTTCACATTGTTCGATGGGACAATCCGAGCGGGTGGAGGCGTTCATGCGCGTATTGATGCCCATGATATCCATGGCTAAACCGGTTTGATGATCGGAATAACCGGCCCGTGAGGAATAAGTATCGGCCGCTTGGGCACCATCTCGATTTGCATAAGATTGCCATAGACTCACTTGGGTATCGTAGGAGCGATATCCACTTTGGGTATATAAGGTGACCCCGTCATTATCTGCCGCAGTGAGCAATTGTTCCATCGCTGCAGCTGCTTCTTGTCGCATATATTGGGTCCCGTTGGATCCAGGATGGGAGACGGTAACCAAATCGTCTGGAGCATATTGGCCGATGGAATGCTTTTTATTGGCGATCACGGTAATGGAAGAAGGGGTGGTCGTATCATAAGCGGGTGTGGGTTGGATGGAGACCGTTGGAGTTGCGGGGATTGGATCCATTGATGTTGATGGTGTGACCACTGTTTCATTGGAATTGGATACATCGCTATTTTCAGGATTGGAAAATAGCAGTGTTTTTAAAGCAAAACCAATGGCGATCAATAACAGGATGATCAACCCCATCAATACATAAGCAATGGGTCTTAATTTACGACGACGATGTCGTTTTTTGTATTTCATGGGTATTAGTCTAAGCCTTTTAACTGATTTGACAACTATCACATGGTTCAAACCATAGGGTTTCGTATAATGATAATCATGGAATCCAACATGAATGCCTTATTGTTATTGACACCGAAGAATCAATTGAAGTTTTTGGATGCATCCAATACGGCCCGTCAAGGTGTAGAAAAGATCAAAGTGACCGGTTATAGTGCGATCCC
>CALVCY010000008.1 GCA_944326175.1 uncultured Erysipelotrichaceae bacterium | reverse complement strand
TTCGGCTTAGTCGGTGCATTCTTAGGTATCTTCTAATCACCGTTTGTTTCAAATGCGGGGCTTCGGCCCCGTATTTTTGTTAAGATTGAATTATGTTAAAAGACTGGTTAATGCGTTGTGCAGTCAGTATGCCGGTACGTTACACCAAAAAGCAGCGGGCAAGATTCATTTCTGCGATGCAATCGTATGGTAATGAAAAAGGATATACCACGGAAGTCATTTCAGAAGAAGGTACAAAATGTGCTCATTTGGCTTTTGGCAATATCGATGCAGCGAAAGTGATCGTTGCTGCCGGCTATGATACCCCATTGATGTATTGGTTCAAACCAGGATATTATCCTTTTTATAATGAGGGGAACATTCATCATACTCGAATCGAATTGACCATACGGACGCTGATCGGGATCATGATCATTTTATTGGGATTTGGGGCTTGGTTTGGATTACGCAATACGCAATTTATTGTGGGGATCATCATTTTTGCATTGATGGTCATCTTGGGAATCTTTGGTATCATCACACCCATGAAAAACAAAACCAATTTTGAACGTAACAGTGCAGCGGTCAGTGTATTGATGGAAATGGTTGAAACCAATGTTAATGCGGATATGGCATTTGTTTTGATGGATCAATGCGTCAACTCCAATGTGGGGATCGGGGTATTGGCGAAACGGATGAAACATCATCCACTTGTCATCATGTTGGATGGTTTGGCCAATGGATCAACCATGGTAGTGGCTGAAAATGATAAAACCATCCAATCGATGGTTTTACCCAAAGATATGGAAGCACGCTATCATCATTATGATGAAACCAAGCAAGCACAGAATCGATTCATGTATTATTCACCATTGATGGTTATTTCTTGTGGTGAGATCAAAGATGGTCAATTCATACTTCCCTTGGCGAACAGTAGCAAGGATATCTTATTGAATACACAACGTTTACAACAATTTCCAAAGTGGATCAATGCACTTGCAGATCAATGGATCAAAGGAGGATTTTAACCATGATCATTCACTCCAGCGCCATCTATACCGTTAATGGCAAACAAGATGGCTACCTGACCATCGAAGATGGTAAATTCACTGGTTTTACCAGCGAATATGATGGTTCTGTCGATATCGACTATGGCAACCAACGTATCATTCCGGGTATCTTTGATACCCATAACCATGGCACTTGTGGTTATTCCATGATGGGTGGTTCGGATTTAAGCGAAGAAGAAAAACAGTACCATGTCAAAGGGTATTTGAAAGGTCTGGCCAGTCAAGGTGTGACCACGATCTTTCCTACCGCGGGATTGGATATGATCAAAACTGTTGCGGATATGGCTAAACAGGATCATGATGGTGCCACCATCGTCGGTATCCATTCCGAAGGTCCTTGGTTGAACCGAGTTGGTGAAAAAGGCATCAAGACTGGTTGGCCGGAGGTATCCTTGGATACCGCCAGAAAAATGGTGGAAGATGGTCAAGGATTATTGAAGCTGGTCGCCATCGCACCAGAAATCCCTGGAACAAATGAAATCATTCGTTACTTCAAGAACAATGGTGTCACCATTGCGTATGCCCATTCCGATATGAATTATGAAGCAGCAACGGAAGCATTCAAACAAGGCATTACAGTAGCTACCCATACCGGTAATGTGATGAGTGGTCTGCACCATCGTAATATGGGTGGATTAGGCGCATGTTTGTTGAATGACAACATGCAATATGAAGTGATTTGTGATGGATTGCATATCGGTTTACCGATGTTGAAACTGTATTTTATGGTTCGACCATATGATAAATTCATGATGATCTCTGACTGTACCCCATTCTCCGGGGCACCCGCGGGTCATTATGATTCCATGGGTGGCATGAATATGGCCATCAATGTTGGAGAAGATGGATTTGTCTTAAGCGATACGGGTCGCTTGATGGGCTCCAGTCAACCGGTACTTTACGGCATCGGTAATTTAGTCAACAACTTGGATATCCCATTGGAAACCGTGGTCAAGATGGCATCTTTGAATCCAGCTCGATTCTATGGTTATACCAATAAAGGCAGTATCGAAGTCGGCAAAGACGCTGACTTTGTCGTGATCAGTGATGATTACAAAGCTATTGCTACTTATGCCAATGGACGTAAAGTCTACGATCAAAGCGAAGGCAAGATCTTTAACCCGCACTTCTTTGATTAGAGACAAGTGGATGATAATGAATCAGGCAACGAGTGATCTCGTTGCCTTTTTTTGTTTGGTGATTTATACGAAAATTAAAGTTCCTTTTGCCGAAATCTTCAAGTCAAAAATGCCGAAATCTTCAGGTCAAAAATCCCGAAATCTTAAAGTTATTAAGTATAATTTGGTAAAATGGGATAAACTTTATATAGGAATCTATTATGAAAAAATATTTACCAAGAGTAATTGATCAATTATTGGGTAATCGTTTACAGAGTACCGGAGCGCTAGTAATTGAAGGACCCAAATGGTGTGGCAAAACGACAAGTTGTGAACAACAGGCAAAGAGTGCGATTTACATTGATGATCCAGAAACAAAAAAAGCGAATTTGGAAATGGCAGAATTGGATCCATATT
>CALVCY010000007.1 GCA_944326175.1 uncultured Erysipelotrichaceae bacterium | reverse complement strand
TCTTTTTTTATTCGATCGGAGTCAATTCACCAAAATCATAACTGACGGTATAACCATAACCATGATTGGGTTCAAGGTAGTATTGATGATTCGCATAATCCCGATATGCGATGATATCGCCCATTCCGTTGGTGAATGTTCCGGCATTATATAACAATGCTGGATCATAGCCATATTGGATCAATAAATTGATCATATAGGCACTTTCTACACCGGCGGTACTCATGAATACGATCGGTGCATCATCTTGGAAGATATCCTTCAACACAGATTCACTTTCTTCATAGTTGGGATAAAAGGTACCCACATCGCCTAAATACACATCTGCATTGGTCATATCATCCTTACGCATGGTAAATAACACGTTATCTTTGAAATCGTAGGAAACCAATACATCATAGAAGGGGATCACTTCAAAGCCAGCGATCATCCCTTCAGTCTGCAATTGCTCGATGCTTCTTAGATCGACATATTGCACACCATCAATAAACAGATATTGATCGATATTGGTGGCATCGATCGGACTGTCGATGGCTAAAGGGGAATCGGGAATGGATTTATCCGGTAAGGATGGTTCGACCATGATCGAATCCGTTTCGATCGCGCTATCATTGTTGATCGGTGAAGCACAACCCGAGATCATGATGGTCAGACCAAGGAAAATCAATGCACTCCGTCTCATTCCAACACCTCCACATCATAGATATTATCCGCTAATGTATCCTCGATCATCAATGCATCAAATCCATTGGATAAGCTCAATGTTCCCCCATCGCTGTCATAGGGATGCAAGAAGGAATAATCGATGGTGATCCCATATTCATCCTCAATGGTTTTGATCAACTCGATCCGCTTTGAATCCTCATCGATATTGAACAACGCTGTACTTAGCGCATCACATATCCCATTAGACCCCATGGTTGAAACCAAGGTCACCATGCGTACACTGTTATGGGGATAACCACTAATAGGATCCAGGATATGATGGCGGATGATATAACCATCCCCACTTGGATCCGGTAGTAAAAAATAATTCCCATCATCCCCACTGCTGGTAAACGAAGCAGTATTGCTCAATTGCACATCATAACTTAAAGATACTCTGGCATAGGGATCACGCACCCCGACATACCAATAATGGTCCATATCATCTGGGGTATAAGCCAATATGGAACTGGTCCCACCATTTAAGATGAATGGTTCACTCATTTCACTCAATGCTTTTGATACCAGATCCACGGCATACCCTTTGGCAATACCACCTAGATCCAAGATGACTTGACCATTGCATCCATCATAACGATTGAATGTTACGGTATGGTTGGAATCATCCAATACGATGGTTTCACTCATATCATCTGGTTTGACCACACAAGACAGTGCCGTATTGATCTCTTCTTCACTTGGATCCGTATTTTCCATCGGAAATGGCGTGAACTTATCTTTCCATACGTTGGATAATGCCCCAATAGTTGGATTGAATGTACCATCGCTTAAAATGGTCAGATCCACTGATAATTTCAATAAATCATACAACGGTTCATCAAGTTCGATGGTTTGGCCTGTCCCATAGCTTGCATTGACTGCGAATAGGTTATTCATGGTCGAACCATCATCATTGCGATATTGGTTATAACCATCGAATAACTTTGCCAGATAGGTCATTTGTTGATCAAAAATCGGATACAGCCTGTCCATGGATTCTTGATCCAATGTTTCCAAGGAAATCGTGGAATTGAATGGTACCACCAGGTCCTCTCCATTTTCGATCATTTCTAGATTTTCATATACCCGAGTCTCATTGCTGTCCGGGTATGACGTTTCTTGTGGAATAAAGGATTGTACTGGTGCGTTGGTTTGACTCGCATCCATATTGGTACAACCACCCAACATCATGGTCAAAACCACTAATAATTCTTTTTTCATACTCCCTAATTGTATTGAAAATCAAGATTCTGTTAACAACTCGTTAACCAAAATTCACAAATCGCACACATTTTATTTTTTCTTATGCTAATATATTCACGACTAAAATAGTCCAAAGAAAGGAGAACCATGAACACACTGAAAAAAGTGTTTACCGGAGCCTTGACATTGGGCCTGCTGGCCGGTTGTTCCTCAACCCCAGCCACCAACGATGCCACTACCCCGGCAACCACTGGCGAAACCACCGCTACCGCGGATACCGCATCAACTGGAAGTGGCTGCAGTATTGAATCCATGGATCTGGACATGATCAATGAATACCTCAATACCAGCGCTGACTTAGGTGAAGGGACCATCGGTAACGCTGTCGCCATCATCCCCATTGACCACGTCAATGGTCCGCGTGAAGAAAGCAAATTCTACGCCTTCGTCAACTTCAAATACGAAGCCCGCAACTACATCAAGTACCAGGTCACTTATCTTTCCTGTACCTGCCGTAGTGCCGATGTCAACTATTGGATGACTGCTTACGTTGAATTGACATTGCCCGATAGCGGCGATATCAATGATTCCCAGATCCGTTTCCTGAGTTTCGATCGTGACTCCCAGGATAAATATACCGCCGGTTTCTGGGGCGATTCCAACCCGACACCTGCCGGTGCAACGTATGAAGACTTCAAGGAACAATACATTCCATTCTTTGTTGACAAGGATTACCGCTACATCCAGACTTTAAGCGTCATGGAAGATATCGATCCGGCTGACTACAGTGCCGGCGAAGGCCGTGAAGGCTATACCATCGATACCTTCTCCGGATCTAGCGTATCCGCCAACAACATCATCCGCATGCTCAACGCTTTGTTTGAATACCATGCAACCGATGACTATTTCACCGGTGAATAATCAAGATTTTTTCTTAAGGAGTATTTTTTAAATCATGAAAAAGATTCTAAGCACATTGGCTTTGGCTGCTTTGCTCGCTGGCTGCTCCAGCGCTCCGGCCGCTACCGAAACCACTCCGGCTGCCGAAACACCGGCTGCTACCGAAACCACCGCTGAAGTCAGCGAAGCTGCTGCTTTACCGGCACCGCGCGACACCAGCAAAATGTACACCCCGGGTGAAGGTGAAGAAGAAGTCAATTGCACCGAAAACACCTATTCCACCGCTTGCTCCAGCATCGATCAGACCAATCTGACCGAATATCTGGGTCGGGACGATGTGTTGTACATCGACTTGCGTGACTACAGCGACTATGCCAAGAAGCACCTGCGCAATTTTGAATGCATTCCTTACTTTGCATTGGTTTACAACACCGAACCCAGCTATCAGCTGTATAGCGGTGAATTGACCGCTCCGGTCGCTACTTATGAAGAAAGTGATGATCTTCTGGAAGAATTCTTCCCGAAAGACACCACCATCTTCTTCATGTGCCAAAGCGGCGGCCGTGTCAGTCAGTTGATGCAGATCTTGGAAGCCAAAGGCTATGATATGAGCAAGATCTACAACGTTGGCGGTATGGGTCAGTATACCGACAAAGCGTTCGATGAATGGACCGTCGATAGTGCTGAAGTGGTTGTGGATGCAACCTATACCTTCGAAGGTCTGACTCCTGTTGCTGAATAAGCCAAGCGTTCGATCCGTATTCAAAACCCACTGTTTCAAAACAGTGGGTTTTGTTTTCGCTTAACCCAATGCCACATGGGTTTAGAATAGGGATAGATTGTGTTTCTTGATTTCTCCGCAGGTTTGAAATGGTGGACGATCAACCAATTTTTTCAACACTCTCACCACTATTGCAGAAGATATCCTGACTGACTTTTATCCCGATTGAAATCGTGGGCTTTCTAATCGTCGTCGTAATCGAATCAAAGCATCACACAATACTACAATAGCGAAAAACAAGAATCTACATGCATTATTAGTCCTGCAAGATCAATCGAGTGTTCTCAGTTCATTACACGTAGGATTGCTTTTTTAATTATATATTGTTGATTTTCCCTAGTAACTACCTTAAAATGGTAGTTACTAGGGAAAACATATGATTTTATCAACAAAAATGCTATCAGATCAACTGACACAATACAGCAATATTCCAAATAAAATCAGACGAAT
>CALVCY010000006.1 GCA_944326175.1 uncultured Erysipelotrichaceae bacterium | reverse complement strand
TCTGGGTCCAGCATGCATTGGCCGGTATCCGCGTTGCAGTCTGTTATTTGATGGTTGAAGCCATTTGGAAATTACGCAAAAGCAATTTGGTATCTGCCATGGATTGGATCATCTGTCTGGCAGCATTTATCTTGGCGGCATTTACCAATGTCTCCATGGTCTTGCTGGTCATTCTAGCCGCTGTGGTCGGATTAGTTTATAAACGGGTAAAGGAGATCAACGCATGAGCTGGTTATCGACATTATGGACATTGATCTTTGAATTTTTCAAAACCGGACTTTTCGCCGTTGGCGGTGGTTTGGCCACAGTCCCTTTTCTCGCCGAAATCGGTGAGAAAACCGGCTGGTATGGGGCTGAATTACTCTCAACCATTTTAGCGGTATCCGAATCCACACCCGGACCCATGGGAATCAATATGGCGACTTATGTGGGTTATTCCCAATTGGGAATCCTTGGCGGGATCGTGACCACATTGGCTGAGGTCGCCCCCAGTATCATCGTGATCACCATCATTGCCAAGATGCTGACCAAGTTTGATCAAAATCCCTATGTTCAAGCCGTATTCAGCGGCATCAAACCCGCTGTGGTGGGATTTATCGCAGCCGCTTGCATTTCTTTATTTACCAGTGCATTTTTCATCCATGGCATGGTGTCAGTCGATTTGATCAATATCAAAGCATTGGGATTGTTTGCGGTGGTTTTTACCGTGACGCGATTTGTCAAAGAAAAACACCCGATCCAGGTGATTGTGATCTGTGCCATTGCAGGTGTGATATTATCAATGTAAACAAAAAGGAGTAGAATTGATGATTTGGATTGTTTTAGCAGTTGTAGTTTTACTGGTGATTTGGCTGATCAGTGCCTACAATGGGTTGATCACCATGAAGCATAAGGTCGACCACGCTTATGCCACCATTGAAGTTTCTTTGAAAGAAAGAGCTGATTTGATCCCCAATTTGGTCGCAACCGTCAAAGGGGCGACCAAACACGAAAGCGATACGCTGGAAAATATCGTTAAGCTGCGTAACGCATCCGTCAATGCCACCAGCAGTGCGGAAGCCGCCAAAGCGGATGCCCAATTGAGCAAAGCCGTTCCGCAGATCTTGGCTTTGGCTGAAGCGTATCCGGAATTGAAAGCCAATGACAATTTCAAAGATTTAAGTGGAAAATTGACCAAAGTGGAAGATGAATTGGCCAATGCCCGTCGTTATTACAATGGGGTAGTCAATGCGTTCAACACCAAGATCGAACTGTTTCCGACCAGTTTGTTGGCTGGGTTTGCCGGATGTCACAATCAACCCCTGTTCAGTGTGGATGATGAAAGTGAACGCAAGGCAGTCAAAGTTGAATTCTAGTATGAAAAAATTTGGACTGCTGGGCAGTCTTGGCCTTGGTTTATGGGTATGCCTTGGTTCGACCATGAACATTCAGGCCAGGGAAGCCTTTGAAATCGATGATTATACCGTCAACATTGAAGTCAATGAAGACGGAACGTACCGCATTGAAGAAACCATTGATGTGGATTTTGATTATCCGCGGCATGGTTTATCCATTTCGTTGCAGGAAGAATACGATGATGTGGTCTTTAATGTCGATGGTCAGACCATCCGTAAAGACTATACATTCCCCATTAGTGATGTAACGATTTTATCCGATCAGGATTATGACATCGATTCATCCAATGGTTGGGTGGATATATTATTTGGCAGTGAATATGAATATGTGGAAGGACCACAGACCTATTCTTTTGCCTATACGCTCAATACTCGAGATCTGGATCTTGGCGGAGTGCAGTTGTTTTATCAAAATATCATCACACCCGATTGGGATACCACCATCCATCATGCCTCGTTTGAAATTAAATTACCTAAGGCTGTCGATGAAAATACCATTCATTTCTATACCGTCGGTAATGAGATGGAAGATTATCTGCAATGGGAAATGGAAGGCAATACCATCTATGGTTCGACCAATGCACCATTTGAATATGGTCATGGGATCACCATTTTCATCCAATTACCGCAAGGCTATTTTGTTTATCCCAGTTATAACGGGATTTTCGGGATCATCGTTTCCGTTGGTTTGACCATAGTGGCATTTGTTCTTTATCTGCTATTTGGTAAAGAACGTTCTCCCATCACACCGGTGGTTTCCTATAAAGTACCCGATGGTACCACCAGCGCTGAAGCTGGTTATCTATTGGATGGCTCCTTGGATGGTGAAGATATTTCATCATTGGTCTTTGAATGGGCGATGAAAGGTTATCTGACCATGGAAGAAAAAGGTGAAACGTCCATGGTGTTGACCAAGACCAACAAAGATATTACGGATTTGAAACCATATGAACAGAAATTGTTCAATGCGATTTTCGTTAGCGACACTGTTGATGTCGATAACTTATCCAAAAATCTTTATCAAACGGTCAATTCCGTCAAAGAATCGATCATGAACCAATACAAAGGTAAATTCAGTTTGCGAGATGGTGTATCCAACGTCATGTTGTTTGTCACCTTGATCCTCGCAGCATTGCCTCTAGCCATCAATATGGGAGATTGGTTCGGTTTTGTTCTTGTCGAAAACACGCTCATGCTGACGGCTATCTTCTTCATGTTTGTCATGATGGCCGTATTGGTTTTCTATGGATTGAAGATCAAATCGGTGCGCAAAGCGGAAAACATGAACAAGCGCGACTGGCCGTATGGGCTCATTCTCCTTTTATTCGCTGCATTGGGCGGCCTGCTGTTACATGCTACCTTGATCCAAGGGGTGATCGCTGGTGTGGCAACGGCATTGATCTTGTGGGTCGCGTTGCATATGGAGCGACGCAGTGCCTACTATAATGCGCAATTGGATCAGATCGTCGGTTTATATGATTACATCAAATATGCCGAAGCAGATCAGATCAATATGGTGTTCAAGGATAATCCATATATTTATTATGATGTATTGCCTTATGCGTATGCCTTTGGTCTGACCCAAGTATGGAGTGATCATTTCAAGGATATCGAAATGCCATTACCGCCGTACTATAGCGGACATATGACCTATTGGGATTGGTATTATTTGCATCGCATGAATCATGCGTTCAACCATTTGTCTCATCCGCCGGTTCCAGTGAATCACTCATCCGGACGGCATGGAGGATCCATCGGCGGCTTTGGCGGTGGTGGATTCAGCGGCGGTGGATTTGGCGGAAGCCACGGCGGAAGTTGGTAAAACCAAGATCATCGAAGGGATGGCACAGCCATCCCATTTTTATTATTTCGGTGAGGATGGTTGCACCATAAAATTTCTACGTGACAACTCAAATACCCGTTGCTATAATACTTTCGCTACGAAGTGGTATCGAAGAGGTCGTAACGAGCTTGTTTGGAAGACAAGTTGTCGGTCAACCCGGCACGTGGGTTCGAATCCCACCCACTTCGCCATGAGTAATCCAAGCGAAGCAAGGCTTCGCT
>CALVCY010000005.1 GCA_944326175.1 uncultured Erysipelotrichaceae bacterium | reverse complement strand
ATCAGTGGCCACTAAACATCGGATTCTATTAAAAAATCAGACGATCCGCTCGTCTGATTTTTTCTATGGTTTCATGAATTCGATCCGATGACTTTGGGGTATACTAATGCCATTGATAAATCAATTTTGATTAATGAGGTAACCAAATGAAAAATGTGATTCTCGACTGCGATCCCGGACATGATGATGCCTTTGCCATCATGCTGGCAGCTAAACATACGAATTTGCTTGGTGTGACCACGGTTGGTGGCAATGGTATTTTGGAAAATGTCACAAGAAATGCTTTGTCGGTATTAGAAGTCATTGGCCGCACGGATGTAGCGGTCTATCCCGGACACAGTGGCCCATGCACTGCACCATTGATCATTGCGGATAACGTGCATGGTAAAAGTGGGATGGACGGACCAAAGTTGAACCCACCCAAGCGCAAGCCGGAAACCAAACATGGTGTGGATTTTATCGTGGAGACGGTCATGCATACCGATCATGTGACATTGATCGCCACCGGACCATTAACCAATATTGCTTCAGCCATCAACAAAGAACCCAAGATCGTTGAACGGGTGGATGCGTTATATATTATGGGTGGTGGCGCCTATGCGGGAAATTGGACACCGGCAGCTGAATTCAATATCTACGTCGATCCGGAAGCAGCATATAAGGTATTTCATAGTGGTTTGACCATTTATATGTGTGGTGTGAATCTAACGCGTCAATGCCCAGTCACGCCGGAGTTTATCGAAAACATTCGCAATATCGGTAATCCAACCAGTATTTTTGCGGCCGAATTACTCGATTTCTTTGCGTCAGGTGGGGATGCACATTTGCACGATGCCTGTGCCGTAGCATGGCTGATCGATCCATCCTTAGTGCGCAACGCATATCTGAATGTCGATATCGAGTTGAATGGCAAATTGACCCGAGGGATGACGGTGACCGATCTAAGACCGTTGCAGACTGCTAAACCAGAAGCGGATATCGATTTGGACAGTCCGTACCGATGGGATGATGCGCCACAAGGCAGTCCATTCCGTGGGCATGAACCCAATTGTCATGTGGGCATGCGATTGGATTATGGTAAGTTTACGCAACTATTGTTGGATACATTGACAAGCTATTGAATCAAGCCGACTGCATCGTTTTGAAACGATACAGTCGGTTTTTTTATGGTCAAACCATATCAAGATGCGATATAAAACATGATCTTGGTGATGAATTCCGTTTCATCGGATGAAGAAAGATAATCATTGATACAAAATTCATAGGAATCAGAAATAATGGTCAGACCATGATGATTACAATATTTGAGTATTTTTTCATAAGTGGACCCAATGGATGGATAATCCCCACAATGATAGGCAATCACACATCGTCCACTTGGTATAACCAAGATATCTTTATGGTTCAAACCATCCTCGATCGGTGTAAATACAGTACTGGCCATCGTATATTCTTTCTGGATGATCCGTTGATGCGGTACGATCACGCCACTTTGATAATAAATCGGTAACTTTTGTTTGAATGCATTAACGAACAATGTTTTGGTCGCCACTGAAACCTTTTCCAAAGAATACGGAGCCTCGACCGGATGCACGAGTAATGTACAAGTGGAAGTATCGCTGATCGTGATCGAATTCAATGCATCTTCGTTTAATGCATTTTCCAATAAACCGATGCGTTGGTCCACACGGCTTTTGATCGTTTGCAATTGTTCGATCTGACGCGTGATGTGTTGTTGTTGATGTTTCAAAGCTGCGATGGATCGATCCAATGTAAAGTTTTGCAGCTGATTTTTGATCTGCTGCAAAGAAAATCCGATCCGTTTCATGATACAGATCGTATCCAAATAATCGATTTGGTTGACATCATAATAACGATATCCAGTGAGTGGATCGATATATGCGGGTTTAAACAGATCGATCTTGTCATAATAAATCAATGTTTGACGGGATATTCCTTGGAGTTCACTCAATTCACCGATGGAAAAATAATTTTTGTTCATATGCCTTGACTGTATAGTAACTATACAGTTTAAAACAGAAGACGACAAGATGAGGTGATAGATTGAGTTTGAATAAAATTAAAGAATGGGTAATGGATGGTTTGACCATGCGAAGCATTGGATGGCTACTGTTGGGTGCAATGATCCTATCGTTTGGGATCCATAATATCCATCAGCGCACCAATATTACTGAAGGTGGGATCATTGGTTTGATGTTATTGATCGAACATTGGTTCAAGATATCCCCTGCATACATCACACCATTGCTGGATGGTTTATGTTATTTGATGGCTTGGCGGTTTTTAGGCGGTCGGTTCATCAAATTGTCGTTGATTGCAACATCCTTTGTTTCACTGTTTTATAAATTATGGGAATGTTTTCCACCAATGTTACCTGATCTGAACCATCTTCCGTTAGTGGCTGCTGTGCTTGGTGGGTGCTTTGTCGGAATCGGAGTCGGGATCATTATCCGTCAAGGTGGATCCTGTGGCGGGGATGATGCGTTGGCGCTGGTGATCCAACATATCAGCCATTGGAAATTGGCCCGGTGTTATCTGTTTACGGATCTAACGGTCTTGTTATTGTCATTGAGCTATATTCCGTTTGATCAGATCATTTATTCATTGGTGACGGTCACGGTTTCTTCTTATTTGATCGATATCGTGAAAGAGTTGAGGGTGACAATGGTTCGATCATAGCATGCCTTGGTTTTGCCATGGTAAAATGACTCCGATGAAAAGACAGGAATTGATGCGTGACCCTGCCAGAAAAGAACTGGTCAACGCCATGAAAGTCTTGATGAAACACCATATAGTAGAAAACATCACCGTGAGTCAGATCTGCCAGCAGGCAGATCTGTCACGGCAGACGTTCTACCGTTTTTTCCCGATAAATATGATCTGATCAACTGGCAGCTTCCTGCCCCATTTTTTTACCATTTTCTCCACTCCTTCCTTTCTGTCAATTTCAGTGTCAGACCAGCGGATCTATAATCGGATTTTTGTAGGTAAACCGGTGCCCGTTCAACTCCATATCCAGCGCGACAGTC
>CALVCY010000004.1 GCA_944326175.1 uncultured Erysipelotrichaceae bacterium | reverse complement strand
TATATCGTAAAATATTATCTTCTGATGTTGAGCCGATGGTTTCGCAGAAGTAAGAGCCGTTCCAAAGCTGGCCTTTCCATAATGATTTCCGTATTTCAGGGAATTCCTTGAGAAGCGAATTGCCGCTTATTCCTTTCAGGTACTTTACAATTTGAGTAACCGAGAGTTTTGGAGGAGCTGACACAAAGCAATGTACGTGATCGTTGTCACCAACTTTGCATTCAGCTACAGAAAACCCCTTTTCAACAGCAATCATGCCGACCAATTCATATAGCCTGTTACTAATTTCGGGCGTCAGTACTTTTCTACGATATTTGACGCACCATATTATATAATAATTGATGTTGTATACGCAGGTCCTTGCGTGTGTGTATTTATCCATACATATAGTATAACATAATTTATCGAAAATTACCTTATTTATTGATATTTATTTTCAACACCTGGCAGAAGGAAAAGTTGTATTTTATTGGCTTTCATCTCGGATACAAGTAACCGAGAATTCCCGCCTGCTCTTCTTAAATTCGACTAGACCAGTTTTATTCAATGCCACCATGATAGAAGGGATCAGGATCAATTGCAGGATGATACCTGGGATGGCATTGATAAAACCACCACTGATCCAAGCCATTAACGTAAATGCACCACCCTGGGTCGTTAATAAGATGGTTTGGACCATGCCCCAAATGATCCTTCCAGCGATCATGGCAATGATCATGGACTTATATAAAGCAATGACACATTGGTACTTGTCATGCGCATACAGATATCCAGCGATCAAACCATAACTGGCTAATTCAAAAGCCATGGCTAAACCCGTTGGCATGAAAATGGGCATACCAAACAAAACATAGCGTAATAATGGTAGGATAAATCCCACCAATGTTCCTAAAGGCCATCCACAGATAAATGTACATAAAAATACCGGAAGATGCATGGGCAATAACATGTTACCGATGGCTGGTATCTGTCCAGTGAAAAATGGTAAGACCAGTCCCATCGCCAAAAACAATGCAGCAAGGATCACTTGTTTAACATTTGATTTCATAAAAAACCTCTCTTTTCAATATTCTGACATATATGATGTTGATTCAATCATTCTCAACCATCCATGAATGAAACAGGTGTATGCTTTTGTTTCATTGATGCATGGTTGAACCATTGTCATGAATGACAATGCTATAATGATTTTAACCCGAGATTAAAGGAGGTAAAAATAATGAGTGAATATCGCTCCATGTATGAAGGGATGATTTCCGCTGAAAGCTATCGTTCTTTCTACGTCAAAACATATCTGCGCATGGCATTGGGCCTATTCGTCACCGCTGCCGTTGCATTCTTTGGATTCGTGAACCTGGTCAATGGCGGGTTTATCTGGAATCTGATCAGTGGAGGGGGCTCGATGGTGTTGCTATTGGCACAATTGGGTGTCGCGGTTTTCTTCTCGGCACGTTTGACCCATATGAGCAAGACCACAGCCATTGTCTGTTTCTATTTATACAGTGCGTTGACCGGTGTCACATTGAGTGTATTACCACTAGTGTTTGATATCGCCACCATTTTTATGGCATTGGGTTTCTGTGCTTTGTTGTTTGTCAATCTGTGTGTCATTGGTATGACCACTAAAATCGATATTTCCCGATTTTCCGGTATCATGACAGCCGGATTGATGACATTGGTCATTGTAGGGGTGATCTCGATCTTTGTCCACAATGCATTATTCAACAACATCTACAACTATTTGGTCGTGATCCTATTCGTATTCATCACGGCTTGGGATGCACAGAATCTTAAGCGGTTTTATGTGGCATCCACTGCCGATACCCGCATGATCACCAATTTCTCAACGTATGCGGCATTTGGGCTATATCTGGATTTCATCAACCTGTTCTTACACATACTGGCTATCTTTGGTAAGCATAACGATAACTAGTGAAACCGATCTTAGGGATGGTATTGCTGGTTGGATTGAGTGGATGTCGTGGAATGAACGTGGATGCAGTGGTTGAACCAGTGGTATCCACTGTGGTCGAAACCAGTAAGCCCTCATCCCAACCATCCACGAAAGAGCCACTTATGACACCAAGTGATCGATATAACGATGAAGGTAGCGTATTGCTATGCATCGGAGATTCGATCACTGAAGGGTTGGCGGATGAGAATTATCCGGCATTATTAAGCCAATTGTTCAATGATTCCATGGTGGTCTATAACCATGGTGCTTCGGGTACCACCGTCACGGTGGACTCATTGACACCGTATACCCAAACGGATGCCTATGTTGATTCCTTATCCCATGATCATGCCGATTACATCATGATCATGTTTGGTACTAACGATACCAATACCACCACATGGGATGGTCCTGATCCATTTCATGATGACTATGCCAAATTGATCGCGCAGTATCAAACGCGTTATCCAATGGCAAAAATCGCGATTGGTAAGATCATTTCTGTCTTTGATACGACCAATGATGACGATGGCATCGCTTCATTTGGTATCCAAAGTGAGGTTGTGGATGATGTCAATACGGTGATCGAATCACTGGCAGATGAATATGGTTTGACCATAATCGATTTCTATACATTGACCAAGGATCATGTTGACTGGTATGACGGGGATGGTATCCATCCCAATATCGTAGGCAAACGCTATATTGCTCAAGCAGTTTATGATTGGTTGATCAATACAAATATGGAATAATAAAACCACCTTCATTAAAAATGAAGGTGGTTTTTGACTCAAAGGAGCGTACTATGAACATCAAAGCCATTGCGATTGATATGGATGGGACCATGCTTGACGATGGTAAGACCATATCCGACTATAACCGATCCATGATCGAAACCATCAAACCATTTATCCATGTTATTTTATCCTCTGCACGTGGGATGGGAAGTCTACATCCGTATATCGATCAATTGGGTTTGGATGGTAACGCGCAATATACCGTTGCTTATAATGGTGGTTATATCATCGATGGCAATGGTCAGCTCTTGGATCATCACCCAATCGATTTAAATCATGCAAAAGCGTTGATCGATTTTCTGGTCAACACCACATCATCATTGGAAATCACCATTTATACTAGCGATCAGATCATCCCCATCCATACAGTGGATGATCTGTCGAACTTTTTGGATCATCATCCGATCTATAAGATCGGTGCGATCGGGGATAAGAGTGAAGTGGATCGTGTGAGAGCATTGATCCCAGATCCATTCAATCAAGTCCTGTCTATCACCAGCGATAAAGTATCGATTGAATGTGTCGCACAGGGATTATCCAAAGCCAAAGGATTACAGTTGGTATTAGATCGGCTTGGTTTGACCAATGCACAATTGTGTGCCATTGGGGATGCCGAAAATGATATCCAGATGTTGGATATGGCAGGATACGGCATTGCCATGGGCAATGCCGATGCCATCTTACTTCCTCATGCTGATTATGTCAGCGATGACAATAACCATGATGGTGTTGGTAAAGCCATCCAATATTTGATCGATACAAAGCGGATCGTTCTTTCAGATTAAAAAATTGAGAATTTGACCTTGAAGCATCCAAAGAGGACGAGTGACGGTTCCAACTCGTCGGTAAAATAAATAATGACCGATGGATGCTTACCGGAGGAATCTTCTATGATTCCTTTTGTTTATGATCCGTATTGAAAATAAACCCCATGCCCTTATACGAGCATGGGGTCATTTTTTGGATGGATGAAAGTATTTTTAGTGAATATTATCGCCAGGTTGCAAGTCATTGACCGTCAATACTTCAAGCAATTTATCATTGTCTCCGGCAAGGATCATGCCCTCGGATTTGACACCTCGCAAATTGGCAGGTTTCAAATTGGTGACGACCACCACTTTCTTTCCGACAAAGTCTTCCGGTTTGACATGATTGGCGATCCCACTGACGATCTGACGGGTCTCTCCATGGCCGATATCGATTTGGGAAACCAAAAGTTTATCGGCCTTTGGATGTTTTTCACAAGCAACCACTTGACCGACGGTCAATTCCACTTTACTGAAATCATCAATGGAAATCTCTGGTTTATGTTCCGCTTTGGGTGTGTTTTCCAAAATGGCGCTGGATTGTAATTCATTATGGATCGTTTCCAGCATCTTTGCTGCATCGATCCGATTGAATAGATTTTCGCTTTTCTCGGCAATTTGGATGCCGCATTCCAATGCACCGGCTGTGCAATCTTCAAAAGCAGTCTTCTCAGTGTTCAGTGATTTTAAAATCTTTTCACTGGTTTCGGGCAAGAAGGAGCGCAGTAGGATAGCGGATACGCGGATGGCATCGAGCAGATTGTAGATCACGGTGGCTAGACGTGGTTTGGATGAGTCATCCTTTGCCAATACCCAAGGGGTGGTTTCATCGATATATTTGTTGCAACGGCGTAATAAGACAAAGATTTCATCAATGGCATCACCAACGCGCAACTGGTCCATTTTTTCTTGAACACGGGATGCGGCAGTATTGGTTAATGTGATCAATTCATCGTCCAGTGGGTCACTGACATGTGGATTTTCGATGATCCCACCAAAGTATTTATTGCTCATTGCCAGTGTACGGCTAACTAGGTTACCTAAGATGTTGGCTAAGTCCGAATTGACACGCTCGATCATCAATTCCCAGGTGATCGTACCATCTTGAGCAAATGGCATCTCATGCAAAACGAAGTAACGGGTGGCATCCACACCGAAATAATGGATCAGATCATCGGCATAGATCACATTCCCTTTGGATTTGCTCATCTTATCGTTACCGACCAACAACCACGGATGGCCGAAAATCTGTTTGGGTAATGGCAATCCAAGTGCCATCAACATGATCGGCCAGTAGATGGTGTGGAATCGTAAGATGTCCTTGCCGATGATGTGCACGTCAGCTGGCCAGTACTTTTCAAATAGTGGGTCACTGTTGCCATCCACATCGTAGCCTAAACCGGTGATGTAGTTGCTCAATGCATCGATCCACACATAGACGACATGTTTGGGATCAAAGTCCACTGGTACACCCCAGGAGAAACTCGTGCGTGAAACACATAGATCTTGTAATCCTGGTTTGAGGAAATTGTTGAGCATTTCATTTTTGCGGGATTCGGGTTGGATGAATTCGGGATGATCTTCGATATATTGGATCAAACGGGGGGCATACTTTTGCATATTGAAAAAGTAGGCTTCTTCCTTGGCTTTTTTGACCGGTCGACCGCAATCGGGACAGCAGCCGTCTTTTAATTGCGAGTCGGTCCAGAAGGATTCACAGGGGGTACAGTACCATCCTTCGTATTCACCTTTGTAGATATCGCCTTGTTCGTAAAGCTTTTTAAAGATTTTTTGGACCTGTTTGACATGGTCGGGATCAGTAGTACGGATGAATTTATCATAAGAGACATTCATCTGATCATAATTGGCTTTGATGGTTTTGGCCACACCATCGACATACGCTTGGGGATCGACACCTTGTTGCTTGGCTTTTTCTTCGATCTTTTGACCGTGTTCATCTGTTCCGGTCATAAAGCGGACATCGTAGCCTTCTTCGCGTTTGAAACGGGCTATGGCATCGGTCAAAACGATTTCATAGGTATTGCCGATGTGGGGTTTGCCGGATGTATAGGCAATGGCGGTAGTGATGTAATAGGGTTTCTTGGTCATGGATTGACTCCTTTCTATAGATTGGTTGGATCATATAAAAACGTTCCTGAACGTTGTTCAGGAACGATTGAAGAACCGCGGTACCATCCTGGTTTACTGGTTTGACCAGTACACTTGATTGACCTTTTAACGGGGGTGAGTCGTTCATCCTTCGATGAAATGCTCCACAACCATGTTCGATCATGGGGATACCATCCGTTTTCACCAACCACGGACTCTCTTATGGTCCCACCATATCTACTCATTGCTTCAACGCAGTTAAGATTCTATCACAGCTTGGATGGTTAAACCATCGTATAATCGTTATCAGCTTTAAGATAAAGTGTGATGCGTGCAGCTTTCGAGTGTTCCAGTACCGTCATGACATTGAGACGATCTGAATTTAGATAAAATGAAACCGCCTGACGATAATGTATGCCCTTGGCTTTTCGTTTGATCAGACGACTTTTGAGTTGATCAGGGTCAGCTTGAATGAATAGCGTATCATCGGCGTATGGAAAAAGATCACACCAAGGGGATTGGTTGAGCAGTAGATAATTGC
>CALVCY010000003.1 GCA_944326175.1 uncultured Erysipelotrichaceae bacterium | reverse complement strand
CAAAAACAGTTTCCATTTTGAATGAACTTTTGGCGAATGGGTGCATTCTAAAATTGGGGAACGGAATAGGTACGAAATATACTTCTATAAATTAATGATGTTCCATTTTGAACGCAAACATATTTGCGTTCATTTTCTATTTTTTTACATCATTGTATAGAAACGTATTCAATTGTCGTCCACCTTGCAATAGGAATATTGCAGTGTTAGTCAATGGTTCGCAAAGACCGATCCTTGTCTTATCCGGATTGGAAGACATCGATCCATTGATAAACAGGATCAAATAGTCTTATCAAGTCGTCATAAATCCTTCTACTTTTGTTGGGTAGATAGAAGGTGGGTTTATGCATTCTAGGACGTCATTAAGTTTTGTTAACCTGTATGATAATATGTATCCTAGGTTTTAGAAGATGAATACGTATATTTTCACTCCGCATATTTATGGGAATGTTTTGATCAATGATAATGTTTCGGTCTGGTTCAATGCGGTGATCCGCAGTGAGAGCGAGGTCATTGATATCGATGAAGGAACCAATATTCAGGATGGTTGCATCATTCATACCGATATTGGGTATCCGGTAATGATTGGACATGATGTCACGATCGGTCATGGTGCGATCTTACATGGTTGTACCATCGGACATTCAACAGTCATTGGGATGGGGTCGATCATCATGAATGGTGTACGGATCGGTCATCATTGTATCATTGGAGCTGGATCTTTGATCCCTTCCAATATGGTTATACCCGATAACAGTGTGGTCTATGGTAATCCGGGGCGAGTAATGCGTCGTACCACCATGAAAGAAAGAAGAGCGAATGAAGAAAGCGCAAAGAGATATCTTGAAAAAGCACGGTGGTATCAATCGGTCATGATGAAATAAAAATGGTTTCACCATACATATCTTGGTGAAACCATTTTTATATTTACTTTACTTTTAGACGGATCAAGGAAAAACTGTATCCTTCACTTTCTAAACAAAGATGAAAGGAATCATATCCATGGATCGATGCATTTGGATCGGTAGAATAAATCAATTCGACTTCCATGGTTTGATCAGTCAATCGTTGGCCCATTGCATCCAAATGCAGGTTCAAGATATCCCGATGATCATATGCATTGGCAAATGCGATCATGTATTCATTGGTCAAACCATCCACTTCAATGATATTTCCCACTGCCAGTATATCCGGATAGTCGAACCATAATGGCCAATGATGGTTCGACTCAAAGAGATTGGTCTTAACCAAATCCCTCACTTTGATCAACGATGAGAGATCTTTGACCAATTCTTCTTCTTTCCAGTCAAACCAGGTAAAGTCAAACAATCCCAATTTCCCATAACGCGGATCATCTTTGGGATAGGCAAATTCATCTTGAGCTGATGCATCCAAGCCAATATTCAATGGTGCTTTTTCATAACATTCCTGACCATTGTTGATAAAGGGAATGCCATTTGGCATGAATAAATTCAATAATGTGATCATCCGAGCAAAAGGTTTTCCGCCATTTCGTTGGACGAGTCGTGGCGTATCGTGGCTTTCCCCTAGCGCAAAGACCGGCAGATCCAATTGGTCTGCACCATAATAAAACTTGGAAAGGCGATGTTCCAAGATCCGGTGTTCTTCACTGAATCCGTTTCCACTTAATACATCGTATCCGGCCAATTTGGTCGCATGGTGATTGGTCGTATCCAACTCTTCCGCGATAAAGACACATTGCGGATCATTGGCCTGGGCATTATGAATGATCCCTTGGATCAATTCATCCGGCAAGGCATGACCCATATCCAATCGTACTCCGTCAATGCCAAACTGGTTTTGCCAATATGTGACGATATTTTCCAATACATCCCATAATGGTTGATTTTTGATTTTTCCCGGATTCAAGGAAGCTTTGGCCGAATCAAAGAAGATATACGGCACATCGCTTGGATAATATTTTTGGGCAATGGATGGTGCATCCAGATAAAGACGGGTATAGGCCACATCACTCCACGGTGCCTGATAATCGTTGAGTCGATCGGAGAATGCAGAGCAGACGGTGATGCCAAAACATTGTTCGATCAGGTTCAGATAAACCGATGCATCGCCATTGGCTTTTTTGACACAGTTGAGATATAAATGCTCATCCAATGTTTTCGGATCAAAGCTGAATTGACCAATGTATTCCTGGATGGAGGGCTCATTTTGATACACCATCTCCATGTTCTGGGGTGTAGCCAATGCCAACTCTTCCATGAATTCACATTTGGGTACCCAAAACGGATGATCGGTATGGATCCAATAAAACCATTCCGGATGATCGATGATGTAATCACTGTCCAATGCGGCGGTACGCGGGATGATATCGATGATGGTCTTGATTCCTAAACCATGTGCCAGTTCAAAGAATGCTTTGGCTTGATCCATCAAGGATAATGATGGGACCATGGGATCATATAAGGTTTCATCCAGTTTGGTATAGCAGCTGATGGCATAGCTGGAACCACAATCCCCTTTTTTATTTCGTATGCTATGTTTGAAAAACGGTAAAAAATACAGGGTATCCACACCGATATGCAATAAGTGAGGTAATAACCAGATCATTTTGATGAAGGTCCCTGCTTCATTCAAACCATGGATATTGGAGGTCGAGATATACCCGTCTTGGTCTAGATCATATCCGGCAGCAGAGCGGATCTGAGTGGAATAGACGATCGCATCTTTGATCCAATTTGCGCCCTCTCCGTTTTTTTTCAAAATGGTAGTGGTCAAGGGATGGGTGGTTTGGTCCATCAATGCATCGATGGTATATAAAAGGTGCTGGTACGGATTGACTTGGATCGTTCCATAAAATGTTTCATGGACCAAAGGATTATTCACGCGATTCCATAATTTTGGAATAGTGACCATGACATCCTTATGGCTAGACCATTGTTGATTGAGCTCTTTGATCAATAAATCGATATATT
>CALVCY010000002.1 GCA_944326175.1 uncultured Erysipelotrichaceae bacterium | reverse complement strand
AACTTAATATACAATGGTACTGACCATATTAAAAGTCTTATTCATTGAAAAAACCAATGGTAATCATGGTTAAAACAGAGATTAGGGAAGTACTGATTTATATAAATTCAAGGACAGGGGGAAGTATTGATGATTATCGCAATGGATATGGATGGAACTTTATGCACGGATGATAAAACCATTTCCGAATTGACACTGAATACTTTAAAGCGATTGAAATCCATGGGTCATATCCCGGTGGTATGTACCGGACGAGGAAAAAGCACCCTTGGTCCAACCATCGATACCGTTTGTGACTATGGGATTTTAGGAACAGGCAGTCGTGTTTATGATCTAAAAGCCAATCAATGTCTTTATAGTGAGGACATTGATGGTGATATCATCACTCAGATCCATGCAAAAGGGTTAAATCAGGATATCGATATCGATTACTTTTGTGATGATGAGATTTTAACGGATCGATATACTTACGATCATATCGAATATTATGTCCAGGGGAATATGGGTCTGGCCAAGATGATCAGAGGTGGTCGAACCATCGTCGATGATCCCTATACTTATATGAAAACCAATCATCGTAAAGCTCAACGGATCAATATTTTCATTGTGGATGATGGATCAAGAGAAAAGTGGAAGAGATGGTTGAAATCATTGGGATTAGAAGTATCCTCCAGTGCTTCGACCAATATCGAAGTCACGGCACCCAATGTTAATAAAGGTAGTGGATTGAAGTGGTTGTGCCATCATTTCAATTGGGATATGAAAGATGTGATGATGTTTGGGGATGCCAGCAATGATGAGAGTGCACTGGATATCGTTGGTATACCGGTGGTGATGAAAAATGCAGACGATATGATGAGAAACAAATATCGATTCATTACCGATCACGATAACAACCACGATGGTGTCGCGTTGTTCCTTCAACATTATTTTGATTTGTAGCATTGGTTTGACCATACTTTCGATTGTCTAAAATGCGTTAAACCATTTGCAGTGTTATACTTTTTTCAAAGAAAGAAAGAGAGTGTTCAAACATGAGCAAACCTGTTGTCATTGTCGTCATGGATGGGATCGGGTATAACGATACCGATAATCTCAATGCCGTCAAACACGCCTACAAACCCACATTGGATGCATTATGGTCCACCTGCCCGCATACCCGTATCAAAGCCAGCGGTGTCGCGGTCGGTTTACCCAGTGATGCCGATATGGGGAACTCTGAAGTTGGTCACAACGCTATTGGTTGTGGTCAGATCTATTCTCAAGGTGCCAAGTTGGTCAATGAATCCATCGAATCGGGTGAGATCTATCAATCCAAAGCATGGAAGGATGCCGTGTCCTATTGCAAAGACCATACCCTGCATTTTTTAGGTTTATTGAGTGATGGGAACGTTCATTCCAATATCGCTCATTTGATCGCGATGATCAAACAAGCCAAAGTCGAAGGCATCCATCATGTCCGTGTCCACATTTTATTGGATGGTCGGGACACACCGGAAACCAGTGCATTGATCTATGTGGATCAATTGGAAGATGCATTGAAATCCTTAAATGATGCTACATTTGATGGCAAGATCGCATCCGGTGGTGGTCGTATGGTCATCACCATGGATCGTTATGAAGCTGATTGGGGCATGGTCGAAAAAGGATGGCAGACCCATGTATGTGGCGAAGGTCGTCAGTTTGCCAGTGCGAAAGAAGCGATTGAAACGTATCGTAGTGAAGGCGGATTCGTCGACCAATATCTGCCGCCATTTGTTATTGCAGAAAATGGACAACCGGTGGGAACCATCAATGATGGTGATTCCGTGATCCTATTCAATTTCAGAGGTGATCGTGCCATTGAAATTTCCAAAGCATTCGATGATCCCAACTTCAATGCTTTTGTCAAAACCAAAAATCCGAAAGTCTATTACTGCGGTATGTTGCAGTATGACGGGGATGCCAAGATCCCAACGAATTTCTTGGTCGAACCACCCAAGATCAAGGATACATTGAGTCAGTTATTGGTTGAAAACCATGTGAAGAGTTATGCGATTTCCGAAACCCAGAAATTCGGTCACGTGACCTATTTCTGGAACGGAAACCGCAGTGAAAAATTCGATGAAAATCTTGAAGACTGGGTCGAGATCCCATCCGATCTGGTCCCCTTTGATCAACGTCCATGGATGAAAAGTGCCGAGATCACTGATCAATTGGTCGAAGCCATCGAATCCGGTAAGTATCAGTTCTTACGAACCAACTTCCCCAATGGGGACATGGTTGGTCATACCGGCGATTATGAAGCTACCATCATCGGTGTGGAATCCGTTGATCTTTGCTTAAAACGCATCAAAGATGCCTGCGATAAGGCCGGCGCCGTATTATTGATCACTGCCGATCACGGTAATGCTGATGAAATGGCTGAAAAACGCAAGAAGGATACCGATCCGATCAAGCCGAAAACCAGTCATACCTTATCCTTGGTTCCCTTTATCGTCTACAATGGCGGAGATGTCGAATTGAAGGATGTTGAAGACGGCACGTTTGGTTTGAGCAATATTGCCGCAACCATCGTTGACCTGTTAGGCATCAAACCCTATGATTCATGGAATGAAACCATGATCAAGCATTAGTATTGCTTGGTTCAAATGAATAAAGCATGGCGGTAACGCCATGCTTTTTCTTTTAGAATAGGAAAATACGGAATTTTGCATCATACCGCATGGAGATCACAGGTGATTGCTTTGAAAAAATCGGCTGACCAAACATCGAGTTCCCGTGGATTTTCGATAAACGGAAAGACATCGGTTTTCGCAGCAGTATAATCAATCGTATCGAACCGTTGGTTTAACCATGACTTAATCTCTTCAAGCGTACATGCATTGGAATGATCAATGAAATGGGATTGAATCAAACGTTGACGCAAGTGTTCTCGATTGAATGGAATATTCATTTGGCGGTAGAAAACGTAATCGTATAGATCACGTCCTTTTGTCCTTGATTTCCAATTACGACATAGAACTGCATGGAGTTTTCCGGCAAATAATGATGGTCCATCGTATAGTTTGACCTCATATGGAATCGGATAAAGTGAAAAATGATGCTTATACGATGCCCCTTCTGGAGGATCGGTATCCACTTCGAATTTTATGGTTACTGTCTCGTTTGACGCATATTGTCGTGCATATTCCTCATTCAAGTAGAAGGTCAAGATCTGTATTCGTGTGTTGCCCTTTAGAAAAGCCGATTGAATGGTACTTTTTTTTGTTTTGTGCTTCACTTGAATATCGATGGATAGACCCAGTTCAGCAAGTATGCGATGAATTTGATTAAAATAGCGCGTAATATCAAAATCAGGGTTCGCGGAAGTCAAAGAAAAATCCAAATCTTCTGAGAAACGTGGAAGTTTATAGAAAATGCGCAACGCCGTTCCCCCATAAAATGCAGCATAATCAAAAAAGTTTGTACGGGATAAAGCATACAGCAGACATTCCTGGAGAACTTCCCGTATGAGAGTGGTGCGTTGCAGTGGTGTTAAAACCTGGATATCAATGTTCGAATATTTTCGGATAATCAGTTGTCTAAGCATGTTTTCGCTCATCAATACTTCCTCCGGCAAAGACTTTATATGCGAGTTTTATATTGGATGTGTGATAGCGATCGACTAAATCGCTGAAGATCAATGGATCAAGCGCATAAAATTTGGTTTCATCGATCCGAAGATCATCGAACAGTAAGCTTCGGATTGCTTTTAAATTGTGGACCGGAGCCAATGTAAACAATTTGTCACATATAGACTTTTCAGGTGATGCGATCCAAAAACCTTCATCATCATTTCCGTTATACTGGATGGCATAAGGAAAGACACGAGCCGGTAGAACGGTATAGATGAACGTACCATATTGATTGTTGAAACATTTGTTGTTTTTATAGCCGGTCGTTGCACATGTGAAGTTCACAACAGACTCAGGTATTATTCCGTAATACGATAACGCCCATTCAAAGGACAGATAGGATGGAGTGATAATAACTTGTGAAAGGTGCGCGCCATTTGCGGTTTTATCAGTTTCAAAGAGCCCTTTTTTAAGTGGAAATAATTGCTGTGATTGGATCATTCGTCTGATTTTATTTGGAATATTGCTGTATTGTGTCAGTTGATCTGATAGCATTTTTGTTGATAAAATCATATGTTTTCCCTAGTAACTACCATTTTAAGGTAGTTACTAGGGAAAATCAACAA
>CALVCY010000001.1 GCA_944326175.1 uncultured Erysipelotrichaceae bacterium | reverse complement strand
TAATACTAACCACGCCCTAAACTCCGATAGTGATGAATTGGAAGTGACCCGTCGCTTATATCGGGAAAGCGGTGAGAGCGAATATTTGATCAATCGACGCAATGTCCGTCTGAAAGATATCCTTGATTTGATCGTCGATACCGGTTTAGGAAAAGATTCCTTATCCATGATCAGCCAGGGCAACGTCGTATCCTTTGCTGATGCCCGACCGATCGATCGTCGCGCGATTTTTGAAGAAGCCGCTGGTGTGGCCAAATATAAAAAACGCAAGATCGAAACGCTGTCCCGTTTGCAACGTACCAAAGACAACATGGATCGTTGCGCCGATATCGTCAATGAATTGAGTCGTCAGGTCGGTCCGCTTGAAAAGGCAGCTGCAAAGGCGAAGATCTATCACGAAAAAAAGCAACGTCTTCAACAAATCGAAGTTGCGGTTTTGGTTCATGAGATCGGCGAATTGCAAAACGCATTAAGTCATTATAAAAGTCAACTGGAAGATCTAGAAACCCAGTATACGATGGTCAAAGCCACCGTTAACCTCAATGATACGGCTGCATATTCTACTAAAAAGCAGGTCAGCGATCTGGATAAATCCATCAACGCGTTGCAAGAAAATCTCATGCATACGCTCAACGACATCCAACGTCTTGAAACCAGCAAGATCAAAATGGATGAGCAACGAAAATATTTGATCGAGCAGGGGACCAGCGAACAAAAAGTGGCGGAATTGCGTCATTCGTTGGCCCAAAGCAAACTGGAATACGAAGATAGAGCCCAACGTTACGTCGATTTGAAAAACCAGCAGGATCTGGTCAATACACAATTGCAACAGGCTGCTTCCACCTTTGGTGAATATACCCAACAACGATTCGATCTACAAGCCAAAATCAATCGACTCAATGCGCGCGTGGCCGTATTGGAAAACAATTTGCGTGCACCATACGCTCATCAAGCCGGTGTGCAGGCGATCATGGATCATCAGCATGCGTTAAGTGGTGTATTGGGCGTGGTGGGATCACTCTTACAAGCTCAGGAAGGTTATGAAAATGCGATTTCCATGGCATTGGGTGGTGCGATCAATCATATTGTCACCTATGATGAAGCTTCTGCTCGCAATGCCATCGATTTTCTCAAACGCAATCGCAGTGGTCGTGCCACGTTCTATCCATTAACGGTTTGTCGAGCTCATCGATTGAATCGAGATCATGAAATCATCGCTGAAAATGCGAAAGGGTATCTTGGAGTCGCGGCAGATTTTGTCAGCTGTGATCCAAAATATGATCCCGTGGTGGAATCATTGTTGGCCAATGTCATTGTCGTGGACAATCTAGAAAACGGCAATGAATTGGCTCGATTGCTCAATTTTGGGTATAAAATCGTCGATCCAGATGGGGATGTCATCCACCGGGGCGGATCGATGAGCGGTGGTTCTTTCAAGCAAAACAATTCGATCTTCACTGCGAAAAAAGATTTATCCGATGCCAAAGATCAGCTCAACAGTGCCAAAGCCCAACTGGATCTTTTGGAAAACAAGATCAATGATTTAAGTGATCGACGCCATGATTTAGATGCTTCGCGCATGAATCTATCGATCGATCTGGCGCAATTGGAACCGATCGTTGCTGCGAAAAAGGCGGCATATCTGCGCATTGAAAGTGAATTGGAACAGATCGATCCGGCATCGATTGGTTCAACCACACCAAATGGTAATGATGAACATGTCAATGCATTGATCAGCCAATTGAACAGTGCCTATGCCAAACGAGATGAGATCAGTAGTGCGATCAAAAGCAAGCGTGAGCAACGCATCCGTCTTTCGGCGGAAGCCGAACGCAAGGATGCATCCAATCGCGCCAGCCGGAACCAGATCGACCAGCTCAATACTCAAATCAATACCATCAAAGTGGAAATGGCCAAACATTCCACCAAACTGGACGGGGATCTTAATCGTTTAGCCAGTGAATATGCATTGACCTATGACTATGCCAAGGAAAACGTGGATCTGACCATTTCTGCTGATACCAATGAGGAAGTGGTGCGGTTACGTCGAGATATCGATGCCTTGGGCAATGTCAATATGAATGCCCCGTATGAATACGAACGGGTCAATGAACGGTATACGACATTGAAAAAGCAATTGGATGATCTAACCACCGCACGCAATAAGATCCTCGATGCCATTGATGAATTGGATAGCGTCATGGAAACCCAATTCAAATCCATGTTCGATGCCATCAACACCAAATTGGATGGGATCTTCAAACAATTGTTCGGTGGTGGTAAAGCCAGACTAATCTTGGAAGATCCAAATGACTTACTCAATACCGGCATCGATATCGATGTCCAGCCACCCGGAAAATCCGTGCGCAACATTCGTCTTTTCTCCGGAGGAGAAAAGTCATTGATCGCTTTATGCGTGTTATTTGCCATTCTCTCCGTCAAAAGTGTCCCGTTGGTCATTTTCGATGAGGTGGAAGCCGCATTGGATCAAGGCAATGTCGAACGCTTTGCCAAATTCATCGCACAGTTTACCCATCAAACCCAGTTTATCGTGGTCACCCACCGTCCCGGTACCATGGAACAATGTCAGGTTTTATATGGTGTGACCATGCAGAAACAAGGTGTCTCACAAATGCTAAAAGTCGAACTCAAACAAGCGATCGATCTAGCCAATACCGATCAACAAGGAGGTTAAACCATGGGATTTATTTCTGCGATCAAAGAAACCCTTTCCCGTCATAAGGATTCCGGTGCTTATCTTTCTGGATTTAAAAAGACCTCATCCATCTTCAAATCGCATTCCAAAGAATTAAGCAAAAATTTCAAAGGGGTCAATGATGAATTTCTCGAAGATCTGACTGTGATGTTTCTTGAAGCCGATGTCGGTATCGAAACCGCGGATGAGATCTGTCATCGATTGGTCGGAAAAGTGGAAGAGAAATTCTTTATCACGTTTAATTCGACCATGGACATGTTATTTGAGATCATGGCTGATATCTACAATGAATCGCCCATTTCACCATTACAATTCAATGCGGATGGATTGACCGTGATCCTTTTAGTCGGTGTCAACGGCAGTGGCAAAACGACCACGGCCGCCAAGTTATGCCATCGTTATCAATCTGAAAACAAAAAGGTCATGCTCGTGGCGGCCGATACGTTTCGCGCCGGTGCCGTTGACCAGTTATTGACCTGGGGTGAACGATTGAATGCTCCATGCTATGCTGGTAAGGACAAAGAAGATCCTTCCAGTGTGATCATGGACGGCATCAGCAAAGCTAAAGATGAAGGAATGGATATCGTCATTTGTGATACTGCTGGAAGGTTACAGACCAAGATCAATTTGATGAACGAACTGAATAAAATGAGTCGTGTCGTCGAGAAGGCCTGTGGTCATAAAGCTGATCAGACATTATTGGTATTGGATGCCACCACGGGTCAAAATGGGTTGAGCCAAGCCGAATTGTTCAATGAAACCACCGCACTCAATGGCATCATCTTAACGAAAATGGATGGTACAGCCAAAGGTGGGATCGTGTTGCCCATCAAGCATAAACTCGATCTTCCAGTCTATTTTATCGGTTTAGGTGAGGGGATGGACGATCTGAAACCCTTTGATCTCAATGATTATCTCGCCTCACTGGCCGCTGAAATGTATGACGTCTATTGATGTGAATGATAAAGCCACCTTACTTGGCTTTTATGCCCCACTTCTAACGATCAAGCAATCCACAATGGCCTATGACCATTATTATGATGATCTTTCCATCGCTGAAATCGCCCAAAATCATAACATCAGCCGTGCCGCTGTATTCGATACATTGCGAAAAGTCGACCAAAGTTTGATCCGTTATGAATCCAAACTCCATCTTGCCGCTAAATTTAACCAAAGAGCGGCCATCTACAAGCGCCTATTGGCGTATAATGATTCCCGTATTGAGGCATGCGTGCATGCCTTAGAAGATATCGACGAATAACTATTCGATCAAGGAGGATAAGAAAGAATGAGTAAAGTGATATCCGTCAATGCCGGTTCCTCAAGCCTGAAGTTCCAGCTGTTTGACATGCCCAGTGAAAAAGTGCTGACCAGTGGGATCGCCGAGCGGATCGGTCAGGAAATGGGGGCCTTCTCCATCAAAGTGGATGGTGTCAAACACGAAGATACCTTACCGATCCCCGACCATAAAGTCGCCGTCAATTTGCTATTGGATGCATTGATCAAATGGCACGTGGTGGAAGATCTCAATGAAATCGTTGCTGCCGGCCACCGGATCGTGCAAGGTGGCCCATACTTTAGCGGCAGTGTGGAAGTGGATGAAGATGTCGTGGCTAAAGTGGCTGAATTGGCACCATTGGCCCCATTGCACAACCCAGCCCATCTGATCGGCTATCGTGCTTTCAAGGAAGCATTGCCATCCATCGGTCACGTTTTTGTTTTTGATACGGCATTCCATCAGACCATGGATGAAGATTCCTATCTGTTCCCGGTACCGTATGAATGGTACAGCGAACATAAAGTGCGCCGTTATGGTGCACATGGGACCAGCCATGATTATGTATCCCATCATTGTGCCGAATTGATGGGCAAAGACATCAAGGATTTAAAGATCATTACGTGCCATTTGGGAAATGGTGCATCCATTTCTGCTGTGGATGACGGCAAGTGTGTCAATACTTCCATGGGCTTGACCCCGTTAGGTGGCATCATGATGGGCACACGGTGTGGAGACATCGATCCTTCCGTGGTGATCTACATGATGAAAGAATTGGGCTGCACACCGGATGAAATGGATACCTTATTGAATAAAAAAAGCGGTATGTTGGGGGTATCTGGCATCAGCAGCGATGCCAGAGACATTGCCGATGCGATCGAAAAAGGGGATGAGCGTGCGATCCGCACGATGAATCTGTATGTCAATCGCGTCATCAATATGATCGGTGGATATTACATCCAGATGGGTGGTTGCGATGCCATCGTCTTTACTGCCGGTTTAGGTGAAAACGATATCGCCTTGCGTCAATCCGTATTGGATCGTTTGAGTGCGACCATGGGTGTCAAGTGTGATCCAGCCCGCAATAACGTGCGTGGTGAAGATCGTTTGATCACCACCGATGATTCCAAAGTCGCAGCTTATGTTATTCCGACACTGGAAGAGTTGATGATCGCGCGTGATACCTACCGTATCCTTGGATTGCATGAGTAATTCGAATACATGGTTGATGACCATTGGATCGTATGATTCAATGGTCATTCTCCGTCATGGGCATCCCGACGGGGATGCGATCGGATCTCAATTTGCATTGAAAGCATATATTGAGAAATATTATCCCCAATGCAAGGTTTATGCGTTAGGTCAGGATGAAGATCCGTATGGGTTGGTCGGACCAATGGATACGGTGGATGAGACCACGTTCGAATCTTCTTTGATCCTAGCGTTGGATTGCGGTAATATCGAACGTTTGGATACTCCCTATCCGATCCATGATCAAACCATCATCAAGGTAGATCATCATCTCAACAATACTCCTTATGGTCATATCCAGGATGTGGATGATTCCTGTGGTGCCACCTGTCAACTTTTATGGCGAAGGTTTAAAGAAATGGGTAAACCATTGGATGAAAAGATCGCTTATCTTTTAGCTTTTGGCTTGATCAGTGATACCGTTTCTTTTTCCGCCGGGTATACTTCGGTTGAAACCATCAACGCTTATGCGGATTGTTTGAGCTATGGTATCGATCACGTGGAATTATTCAAAAATGCCACCAGTGTCAGTATCGATGCGTTCCGTGGTGCCACCTTGATCCGCCAATATGCGATCATTGAAGATCATGTTGCTTATACGATCATCGATCAGTCTTTGTTGGATCAACATGGCTTGAAACTGGTAGATGTACGGGATTATGTCAATGAACTCAAAGGGATCCGTGATGTGGAGGTTTGGATGATCGCCACGCCCGATCCGGATAATCCGCAAGGATTCAAAGTTTCCCTAAGAAGCTATAAAGCCAATATCAATGCCGTAGCGATCCGACACAATGGCGGCGGCCATTTGGCTGCCAGCGGATGCAGTGCAATCGATCGTAACGAAGTGCTAAGCATAGTTGAAGAATTAAAACAAGCGGCAATTTTGCGCTAAAATCCGTAAATTCATTGAATTTTATGTTGATTTAACGATTTTGTTTTCCTATTATTTTGTGCAGGAGGAATAAAAATGGAAACAGTTAACAAGAAAGCTTTAGTGGATGCCGTTTCCGAAAAGACCGGTTTCACGAAAAAGGATGTCACCGCTGTGGTTGAATCCGTATTCGAAACCATCGGTGCTTCCTTATCCGAAGGCAACACCGTGGATGTGGCCGGTTTCGGCAAATTTGTAGTCAAGGAGAGAGCTGCCCGTAAGGGAGTCAATCCGGCTACCGGTGCCACCATTGAAATTGCTGCCAGCCGTGTTCCGACATTCAAGGCTAGCAGAACGTTAAAATCCATTATTAAATAGTTGATTTTACACGAAAGACTTCCCTGATCATGGTATAAACCATGAAAACAGAGGGAAGTCTTTTTTCATGGTTCGTACCCGTGTATTTATGGTTTAACCATATCTGATAAAATATAAGCAGATTCATCAGAAAGGAAAACACATCATGTCTGTTTATCTGGATCATGTTTTAGATGGTTTGCACCATCGTTATCCCCATCAAAAAGAATTCATCCAAGCCGTGGATGAAGTCTTCGCTTCCACATCGATCTTGTTTGAAGATGGTGGACTGTATGCCGCCCATAATATTGCCGAGCGTTTGATCGAAGCCGATCGCATCATTTCATTCAAAGTCCCATGGATGGATGATCAGGGTCATATCCAAGTCAATCGTGGGTATCGCATCGAGTTCAACAATGCCATTGGTCCCTATAAAGGAGGTCTACGATTTAATCCAAGTGTCAATGAAGGGGTATTGAAGTTTTTGGGGTTCGAACAGACGTTTAAGAATGCGTTGACTACATTGCCTATTGGTGGTGCCAAAGGTGGCAGTGATTTTGATCCCAAAGGTAAAAGCGATAGCGAAGTATTCCGCTTTTGCCAATCGTTCATGAGCGAATTGTTCAAGTATATCGGACCATATCAAGATGTACCAGCCGGTGACATGGGGGTCGGTGCACGAGAGATCGGTTACTTATACGGAACGTATAAAAAACTGACCAGCCGCAGTGAAATGGGTGTATTGACCGGTAAACCCTTGGATATGGGTGGCTCATTGGTGCGAACCGAAGCCACTGGTTATGGTCTAGTCTATTTTACGGATACAGTATTGAAACATTTTGGTATTGCCACCAATGGTTTACGTACTGTGGTTTCTGGAGCGGGCAATGTCGCTATTTATGCCGCGAAAAAAGCCAAGGAACTGGGCTATCACGTGATTGCGATGAGTGATTCCAAAGGATATATCGTGGATGAAGATCTTGATCTTGAATTGGTAAGGACCATCAAAGAAAAGGAAAGGGGTTCCTTGAAGGATTATATCGACCGTGCTGGTCATGGAACGTATAAACAGGGCAGTGTCTACGATGATCCGACCCTAGATGTGAAAGTGGTTTTACCATGTGCCAGAGAAAATGAGATCGATGCTAAACGCGCGTTGAATCTGGTCAAACAGGAAGTATTGGTGGTCGCTGAAGGCGCCAATATGCCCAGTAACAATGAAGCCATTGAAATCTATAAGCAAAACCATATCATCTACTTACCGGGCAAAGCCGCCAATGCGGGTGGTGTGGCCACCAGTGTTTTGGAAATGAACCAAAACGCCACATTCCGTCATGATCCATTTGATATGGTTGATCATCAGCTCCGGGACATCATGCATGCCATCTATGATCAATGCCAAGCCATGATCGATCAATATCATTTAGATCCATATGATTATCAAAGTGCCGCCAATTTGGCTGGTATGAAAAAAGTGTGCGATACCATGATCGCCCAGGGTCAGTATTGATGCATCGTCTCAATATCTTTGCTGAAATCAAACAATGCTGGCATACCTATGATTCGTTGGCTCTTGGTGGGATCCTGATCGGCCTGATCGGTTGGATCGTTTCACTTGGCTTTGGGGTTGGCAATCGCATGGTCAATGTCATTGCCACCGCATTGATCCTGATCGGTTTTTTGCGATTGAACGATACATATACCAAAGTGTATCGGCGCAAATATCCAAAACCCAATGGAAATAACGGATTGTTTGGAGATTGAATTTGGATCCAAAAGGGGGAAATGAATATGAAACAGAGTATTGGATTGTTGGTGAGTTTTCTGATGCTTGCTGGTTGTTCGAGTAATGGATCGAAGTCGCTCACAACCCAATCAACTGATCCGATCTTAGAATCGACAGTGGTTGAATCATCAACACCAGTAAATACTACGGAAAGCGAAACGGAGTTTTCGTTTACTAGAGGAAGCATCGAAGAGAATCTTTATGCGAATGAATCGTTAAATATCAATATCGAAATTCCTGAAAACTTCGTGGCTTTATCGGATGAACAGTTGACTGCATTGGTCACGACCAGTGCCGAAAGTAAGGGTATCGATAATTTTCAGGAAGCCATCGAATCACAAGCGGTCACGTATGATTTTGGGATGGTTGATCCAAGTGGCAATGGTTCTGTTTTGGTTGGGATCGAAAATCTGGTGATAGAAGGTGCTGAAGGTTTAGTCAATAACGCTGATGAATATCTCAATTTCGTCAAAGCTGGCTTAAGCGGTAATCCAGATACGGATTATACGTTTAGTGATATCTATGATTTTCAAATGATCAACGATACATGGAAAGCCATTAATGCCATGGATAATGCAAATGGAGTGAATAGTACCATCATCGTAAAATATTATGGTCAATACGTCGCATCCATTATTTACAATTACAGTGCAACTACTGATCCATCCATCGTACTTAGTTATATTTATTGATGGACGCTACCACCTCATTTTGGAATTTCAACGTGCAAAATCTTTACACTTAGAGTAAACTGATTGCGGTCACCTTTAAACGGCACCGAGAGTGCTGTAAGGTCAAATACGATAGTGTTGTTTAAAGGGTACCTTCAAAGTACCCTTTTTCTTTAAAAAGAGTGACCGCAATCATCAAGGAGGCGTTGGTATGGACAATTGCTGTGCAATGGGCACGATCATCCAAAATAAAGCCCTGACGGATTCCATTTATGAATTGAAATTGTCATATGAACAGACACTGGACTTTATTCCAGGGCAGTTTGTCAATTTGAAAC